>NZ_JBTYZO010000069.1:0-505 GCF_057808495.1 Hymenobacter sp. M1-2 | reverse complement strand
GTAGGTCGGAGTCGAGCAGCGTGAGGCTGTTGGGGCCCGTTTCGTGGCTGTAGATGGCCGTGACGGCGTTGGTGCTGGTGAACTTACGCAGGGCTGTTTTGGCCCCGGCATGCTCCAGCCCGTACTGATTCTGATTCTCAACCGTGATGTTCTCCATCGACACGCACAAGGTGTTGACCGTGTGCACGCCCACGTCGAAGCCGCGCACGTAGATATTGCGCACCATTTGCGGCCCCGCCACCCCAGTCATATGCAGCCCGAAACGGCCGCTGCCATCTCCCGATACAATGTTGAGGTCTTCGGCAATGCCTTGGTTGGAGGCAAAGAACTCCAGACCAATGGCGCCGGCGTTGCCGCTGCCCACGTGGAAAGTCAGGTTGCGCACAGAGTTATTGAAGGCCTGCTCCAGGCAGCAGCCCGTACGCATAAGCGCCTTGGGGTTTTGCGGGTCCTGGAAGCCGGGAGTGCCGTCCTTGAGCCGGATAATAGTGCCAGTCCGGCTTTG
>NZ_JBTYZO010000006.1:63582-245012 GCF_057808495.1 Hymenobacter sp. M1-2 | reverse complement strand
ATGAACAATGAACAATGAACAATGAACAATGAACAATGAACAATGAACAATGAACAATGAACAATGAACAATGAACAAGCTTCCTAAAGGCCTACCCCGGCAACCGTTCATTGCCGTAGCTCCGGTCTGCTCGCTTTTGGGCGAGCTGAACGGTCGCCGTTAGCTGATGGTGTTCCGCCTGGTTGGTTACCGCAATTGCTCATTCTTCAATCTTCATTGAACAACTGGCGCGCTCTTCGACCGGTCAGCCCGCCGAAAAAGCGGGCAGACCGGGCCGCCCTCCACAATTCCTCATTCTTCATTACCAATTACTCCTCATCCACCAGCCGGTAGCGGACGGCGGATTTTTTGGGTTTGATGTCCATGTTCACGTAGTGGGCGTAGGCTTTGGTGAAACAGGCGCCGAAATAGAAAATCATGGCCGAGTAAAACACAAACAGTAGCACCAGCACGATGCTGGACGCCGGGCCGTAGATGGGGCCGAGGTTGCGCGGCACGAGTAAGTAGCCCAGCAGGTATTCGCCCAGATCGATGAGGACGGCGGTGAGGGCTGCGCCGCGCAGTACGGCCCGCCAGGGCACCCGGGCGCTGCTCAGGTTGCGAAACGTAACGGCAAACCAGGCAGCCAGAATTAGCAGCGACGTGACTTGGTTGAACACCTGAAACAGGTAGTAGCCGAAATTCTCGTCGAAATCGTGCACGTAATCGGCCAGGAAGGCCAAGGCCGCATCGGTAAGGAAGGCCAGCACGGAAAGAATTCCGGTAGCGACTAATACGCCCAAGGAACGGGCGCGTTCCTGCAAAACTTTGCCAAGCCGCCCACCGCCGCGCTTAGGCCGAATCTGCCAGAGCTGATTGAGCGAGTGCTGGATTACGACGAAAAGGGTGGTGGCAATAAAGAGCAGAAAGCCGAAGCCCAGCCAGGTCACGAGGCGGCTGCGCTGCACGTTGGTTACGTTTTGCAGAATCTGCTCCACGAGGCCGGCCGCCGAGGCACCGAGCAGGTTGGATAGTTTGGTGAGCAGCAGGCCGCGTACAATGGACGTCGAATACAAGGACCCCATCACCTGAATGAGAATGATGAGGATGGGCGGCAGGGCAAACGTGGTGAAAAACGCCGTGGCCGCGCCCAGCCGAAGCGGGTCGTTGGCGGCCAGCTCGCGGCCCGCGCGGCGTAGTAGAATTAGGGTATCGGTTAAAATGCGGCTGCGGAACGGACCCAGCGCGTGTACTTTTGTCATCGGGCCTGCGTACTAGTTTCGGCCTAGTTTCAGTACCAGGGCCAGTAAGCAACGTACGAAGGTACTGCCCCGCGCCGATTCCCCTTATCCTCAATTTTCTGTCTGCCCGTGCCTTTATCCGTGCCGCCCGTTTCCTCCGCGTCGTCTGTGCCGCCGCCCGCCAGCTGGTGGCGCCGGCGCGTGGCCGACCCGGTACTGAACCTGCTCAAGCAAGGTCTTACGCCCGCGCAACTTTCCTTGACGGTGGCGCTGGGCATCATCTTTGGCATCGTGCCCATGCTAGGCATTACCACGCTCATGGCTACCACCATAGCCGTTCGAATGCGGCTGAACGTGGCGGCTCTGCTGCTGGTAAGCCACCTGATGAGCCCGGTGCAGCTACTGCTTATCGTCCCGCTTCTGCGTCTGGGAGCGAAGTTGCTCGGCGACGATGAAAGCCTGCAACTGACACTTACTCAGCTACAACAGCTGTTTGCCAACGACTGGCAGCAGGCCCTGCATCTGCTCTGGCATGCCATTGCGGGTGCTATGCTGATTTGGGTGGTAGCGTCCATTCCGTTAGGATTCGCCCTGAATTTCGGACTACGCCCTGTGTTTAGCTGGCTCCTAGCCCGGCAGGCGAAGAAGGTGAGTAGGGGAGTAGTAGGTGACTAGAGCGGTTCCAGGACTGACACGCCCGGCTACAGGGCTGGCAAAGCTCGCTATAGGGGCGCCATAGGGCAGTATTGCATAGGTTTTAGGAGGTGACACGGGCTGAAAAGTGAAAATCAGCAGCTATAAGGTAGCTATTCCGGCTCAGCAAGGCCGTTTTCGACCGCAAGAGCCTACTCGTCACGACACGATGCCCGAAGTACGCGTCCGCGCGGCATCGTGTCGTGACACATCGGGCAAAGTACGTGTCCGCGGGTCATCGTGTCGTGACACATCAGGCAACGTACGCGTCCGTGGAGCGTCGTGTCGTGACACATTGGGTAAAGTACGTGTCCGCGGGGCATTGTGTCGTGACGAGGAGGGCGAAGTACGCGTACTTTGCCCTCCTCGTCACGACGACCTGGGGGTGGTGGGCAAAGGTGTGTGGATGGGTGTAGCTCCGGGAATCATGTACCTAGTTGAACGGTCAGGCAGAGCCATGTGGCTCTGCCTGACCGCCTTTTTCGATGGCTCTCCACATACGCCAGGGAAGTTGGTGCGTAGTCAAGCGGCCATGAAAAACGGCTGGTCATCCTGCGCTTGCGCAGGATGACCAGCCGTTGCTAAAAAGTCCAGGGAAGGCGAAGTTCTAGCTCAGCTCCTCTACTTTTTCGGCGGTTTTGGAGCGGAGCTGGCGCACGGTAGCGCCGGTTTGCCACAGCTCCGATTCGCGCACTTCCTTGAGTTCGGCCTCCAGCTCCTGGCGGTAGTTGGGCGTGGAACCGCGTTGAATGGTGCGCTCGGCTTCCTTGCCGGAGGCTACGCTGTCGTACAGCTCGTTGAGCACGGGCAGGGTGGCTTCGCGGAACCGGCCTTTCCAGTCCAGGGCCCCGCGCTGGGCCGTCACGGAGCAGTTGCTGAACATCCAGTCCATGCCGTTTTCGCCCACCAGCGGCACCAGACTCTGGGTGAGCTCCTCCACGGTTTCGTTGAAGGCCTCGGAGGGCGAGTGGCCGCGCTGGCGCAACACCTGGTACTGGGCCTCAATGATGCCCGCCAAAGCCCCCATCAGCACGCCCCGCTCGCCGGTGAGGTCGGAGTACACTTCCTTCTTGAAGTCGGTTTCAAACAAGTAGCCAGACCCCACGCCAATACCCATCGCAATTGCTTTTTCATAGGCCTTGCCTGTGGCATCCTGGTACACGGCAAACGAAGAATTCAGGCCGCCCCCGGCCAGGAACAGGCGGCGGAGACTGGTGCCGCTGCCTTTGGGCGCCACCAGAATCACGTCCACGTCAGGGGGCGGGATGATGTTGGTTTGGTCGTTGAAGGTGATGCCGAAGCCGTGCGAGAAATACAGCGTTTTGCCGGCCGTCAGCCGCTCTTTCAGCGTGGGCCACAGCGCAATCTGGCCGGCATCGGAGAGCAGGTTACAGACGATGGTGCCGCGCTCGGCCGCTTCTTCAATCGAAAACAGCGTTTCGCCTTCCACCCAGCCATCTTGCAGCGCCCGCGCCCAGGAAGCCGTGCCCTCGCGCTGCCCCACAATGACGTGGAACCCGTTGTCGCGCATGTTCAGCGCCTGGCCCGGACCCTGCACGCCGTAGCCAATAACGGCAATAGTCTCGTCCTTGAGTACATCCAGCGCCGTTGAAAGGGGAAATTCCTCGCGGGTAACTACGGTTTCGTGTACGCCGCCAAAATTGATTTGTGCCATTTTGCAGTGGGCTATTTTAGAGTGAATGAGTGGTTTTTGCCTCACCCCCCGGCCCCCTCTCCTTCAGAGAGGGGGAGCCAAACGATTGAGGATCATTTTCAAAATGATTATACAAGACTCAAGAGGCTGCAATGTGCCGATGTGGCTCCCCCTCTCTGAAGGAGAGGGGGCCGGGGGGTGAGGCCGCTACATCGTGAACACCTTGTCGCGGCTGTTGAGGTATTCGTTTTCGGCGGGCTCGGGGCTGGGCTCGCGGCGCTCGAACTCGCGCAGTTTGTGGTGGAAGCCCTGGCTGTCTTTGATGATGGCGATGCGGGCGCTGCGCACGAACTCGATGAGGCCGTAGGGTTGCAGCACGCGGATGAGGCTGTCCGTCTCTTCGCGGTGGCCGGTGGTTTCAAACACCGTGTAGTCTTTGCGGATCACCACGGCGCGGGCCCCATTTTCGCGCAGCAGGCGCTCCACGGTGGCCTTTTCGGCAATGACGTCGGTGGGCACTTTGTAGAGCGCCATTTCCTGCCAGATCACGTCGGCGTTGGGGTTGAAGTAGACTTTCAGCACCTCAATCTGCTTCTCAATCTGCTTGGCCAGCTTGCTCACCACCTCCTCCGTTTCGTGAATCACGATGTTGAAGCGGTGAATGCCCTCGATTTCCGAAGGCGAAGTATTGAGACTCTCGATGTTGATTTTGCGGCGCGAGAAAATGATGGCAATGCGGTTGAGCAGCCCCACTTGGTTCTCGGTGTACGCTGTGATGTTGTATTCCTGGCGGGTCATTGTAGTAGAGCTTAGAATCTAGAACGTAGAGCTGAGGCTTGATGGGCACGAGACGAGCAGAAGCAGAATTTTCTAAGTTCTGAACTCTCACTTCTCAGCTCTTATTTCAGCCGGATTTCGGCGATGCTGCACCCTTGCGGTACCATGGGGAAAATGTTGTTCTCCTTCGATACCAGCACTTCCAGCAGGAAGGAGCCGGGGTGCGTCAGCATGTGGTACAGCGCCGCCGCCAGCTCGGCCCGCGCCGAAACCTGCTGGCCGGCAATGCCATAGCCACGGGCCACGGTCACGTAGTCGGGGCTGGCGATGTTGACGAAGGAGTAGCGCCGGTCGTTAAACAGCTCCTGCCACTGCCGGACCATGCCCAAAAACTGGTTGTTGAGGATGATGATCTTCACCTCGACGCCGGTTTGCATGATGGTGCCCAGCTCCTGAATGGTCATCTGGAAACCTCCGTCGCCGATGATGGCAACCACCGGGCGGTGCGGGGCCCCGAACTTGGCCCCAATGGCGGCGGGCAGGGCAAACCCCATCGTGCCCAGGCCGCCGCTGGTGATGTTGCTGCGCGGGTGGTTGAAGCGGGCGTAGCGGCAGGCTACCATCTGGTGCTGACCCACGTCGGTCACGATGATGGCCTCCCCGCCGGTCAGCTCGTTGAGCTGCTGCAGCACTTCGCCCATCGTCAGTTCTTCGCTGGTCGGAAACAACTCCTCCCGAATCACGGCGTCCACTTCCTGCGCCATGTGCTGCTGAAACTGCGCGTGCCATTCGGGGTGATGCTTGGCGTCAACCAGCGCCGTGAGCAGCGGCAGCGTCTCCTTGCAGTCGCCCCAGACGGGCACCGTGGCCGCTACGTTCTTGTCGATTTCTGCTGGGTCGATGTCGAGGTGAATGACCTGGGCTTGCTTGGCGTACTTGTCGAGGCGGCCCGTTACCCGGTCGTCGAAGCGCATCCCGATGGCGATGAGCACGTCGCACTCGTTGGTGAGCACGTTGGGGCCGTAGTTGCCGTGCATGCCCAGCATCCCCACGTTCAGCGGATGGCTGGTAGGCAGCGCGCCGGCCCCCAGGATGGTCCAGGCCGCTGGAATGCCGCTTTTCTCAACGAAGGCCCGAAACTCCTGCTCGGCGCCGCCCAGAATCACGCCCTGGCCCCACAGCACGAAGGGCCGCTTGGCTTGGTTGATGAGCGCCGCGGCTTCCCGCACGTACTCGGGCCGCACGATGGGCACAGGCCGGTAACTGCGGATGTGGGTGCACGGCACGTACTCGCTGCAATCGAAGTGCTGGAGCTGGGCGTTTTTGGTGATGTCAATCAGAACCGGGCCGGGCCGGCCGCTACGGGCAATGTAGAACGCCTTGGCCAGGGCCTCCGGGATTTCCTCGGCGTTGGTTACCTGGTAGTTCCACTTGGTGATGGGCGTGGTGATGTTGATGATGTCGGTTTCCTGGAAGGCATCGGTGCCCAGCAGATGCGCAAACACCTGGCCCGTAATGCACACCAGCGGCGTGCTGTCGATTAGCGCATCGGCCAGGCCCGTCACCAGATTGGTAGCGCCCGGCCCGCTGGTCGCAAACACCACCCCAACTTTCCCCGAAGCGCGGGCGTAGCCCTGGGCCGCGTGCACGCCGCCCTGCTCGTGCCGTACCAGTACGTGGTGTAGCTGCTCCTTGAAATCGTAAAGAGCATCGTAAATCGGGATGATGGCCCCGCCCGGATAGCCGAAAATGGTGTCCACGCCTTCGGCTAGCAACGCCCGCAAGGTGGCCTCCGCGCCCGTCGTGGTGGCCGTGGGTGCCGCCGCTGTGGCGGGCTCAGGCCGGGCTTGCGAGGGTTGCTTTTTCGTTAACATGGCTTTCGTCTAAGTCGGTGATACAGCCCTGACTGGCGTCGCTGACCGTGCGGATGTACTTCAGCAGCACGCCTTGGCGCACGGTGGGGCGGGGGCGTTGCCACTGCTGTCGGCGCAATTCCAGCAGCGCGGGCTCTACTTGCATATCAATGGTGTTGGCGGCCGCGTCCAGCACTATCCAGTCGCCGTCTTCCACCAGCGCCAGCGGCCCGCCGTCGTAGGCTTCGGGGCAGACGTGGCCGATGACGAAGCCGTGGGTGCCGCCGGAGAAACGGCCATCCGTAATCAGGGCTACTTTGTCGCCCAGGCCGGCCCCGATGATGGCGGACGTGGGCTTGAGCATTTCCGGCATGCCCGGCCCGCCCTTCGGCCCCACGTAGCGAATCACGACCACCTGCCCGGCCTTGATTTTGCCCTGCGTGATGCCTTCGTTCAGCTCCTCTTCGGAATTGAAAACGATGGCCGGGCCTTCAAACCGCAAGCCTTCCTTGCCCGTGATTTTGGCTACCGCGCCGTTGGGGGCCAGGTTGCCGTACAGAATCTGAATGTGGCCGTCGGCTTTGATGGGGTTGCTGAGCGGGCGCAGCAAATCCTGCTCGGTGCCCAGCGGCTTTATGGCCGCCAGGTTTTCGGCCAACGTCTGGCCCGTTACGGTCAGTAAATCGCCGTGCAGCAGGCCGGCGTCGAGTAAAGTGCGCATCACGGCGGGCACGCCGCCCAGCGCCGCCAGGTCTTCCATCAGGTACTTGCCGCTCGGCTTGAGGTCGGCGAGCACCGGCACGCGGTTGCTGACTTCCTGAAAGTCTTCCAGCGTGAGCCGAATACCGGCCGCGTGGGCAATGGCAATAAGGTGGAGCACGGCATTCGTGGAGCCGCCCAGCACGGTCACCATCACCAGGGCATTCTCGAAAGCCTTCCGCACCAGAATGTCGCGCGGCTTGATGTCCAGCTCCAGTAGCCGCCGTAGGTACACGCCGGTAGCCAGACACTCCTGGTTTTTCTCGTTGCTCACGGCCGGCGACGACGACGAAAACGGCACGCTCATGCCCAGCGCCTCAATGGCCGACGCCATCGTATTGGCCGTGTACATGCCTCCGCAAGCGCCCGGTCCGGGGCAGGCGTTGTGGATGATGCCTTTGTAATCTTCCTCGGAAATCTGCCCCTGTAGTTTCTTGCCGTACGCCTCAAAACACGACACGATATTGAGCTGCTGCCCCTTGAAGCTGCCGCCCTTAATCGTGCCGCCGTACACCATCAGCGAGGGCCGGTTCAGCCGCGCCATCGCGATGAGCGCGCCCGGCATGTTCTTGTCGCAGCCCACCACGGTAGCCAGCGCGTCGTAGTTGTGCGCCCCGGCCATGGCCTCAATCGAATCGGCAATGATTTCGCGCGAAACCAGCGAGAAGCGCATGCCCGGCGTGCCGTTCGTGATACCGTCGCTCACCCCAATGGTGTTGAAGCGCAGCCCCACCAGCCCCTGCGCCTGCACCCCAATTTTCACCTCGTCGGCCAAGCCATTGAGGTGCATGTTGCAGGTATTGCCCTCGAACCCTGTGGAGCAGATGCCCACGAACGGCTTGCGCAAATCAGCGTCCGACAAGCCCGACCCAATGAGCATGGCTTGCGAGGCCGGCAGGCTGTCGTCCTGGGTGTAAATGCGGCTGTACTTGTTGAGCATCGTTTGTAGTGCCTTAGTTAGAATACAGGCCGTCGTCTGTTTCTGCGTATTCTGGGGGCGATAAATACAGCAGGCGTATCAAGATTGAAATACACCCGGAATAAGCTGAGACAGAGAAAACAAAAGCCTTTCTGAGCGCCGGCTTAGAAAGGCTTTTGTAGTGCTTCGCAGCAAAAACAACCAGACCGGCCAGGTTAAATGATGGTACTAGCGCCCACTTCCACGTTGTGGCGATTCCACTGCTTTTCGTTGGAATCCGTGATCCAGAAGGCGATGTAGGCGCCTACTTGCTCGGTGCGATAAGGCGTTTGCGGGTTCAGCTCCGGCGTCAGAATATTGTTGAGTAAGGCTTCGTCCACGGCTTCGCGTACTAGAGCCGCTTCCGCCCGCAGGTCCCAATGATCGAGCAGCATGGCTGCTGATAGAATGGTAGCAATGGGATTGGCGATGCCCTTGCCCGCCGCCTGCGGATACGAGCCGTGAATGGGCTCAAACAGCGCCACCCCGTCGCCAACCGAGGCGGAAGGCAGCAGGCCCAGCGAGCCGGCAATAACCGAGGCTTCGTCGGAAATAATATCGCCGAACATGTTCTCCGTCAAAATCACGTCGAACTGCGTGGGGTTCAGGATAATCTGCATGGCGGCGTTGTCCACGAACAGGTAGTCCACGTTTACTTCCGGGTACTGGGCAGCTATTTCGCGCACTTCTTCGCGCCACAGCCGGGACGTTTCCAGCACGTTGGCCTTGTCGACGAGCGTGAGCTTGCCCCGACGGGAGGCCGCGGCCTGAAACGCCAGGTGCGCGATGCGCCGGATTTCGTCGCGGCTGTAGGTGCAGTGGTCGTAGGCGCCGGTGCCGTCGGCGGTGCGGCCCTTCTCGCCGAAGTAGATGCCGCCGGTCAGCTCCCGGAAGATAAGCATGTCGGTGCCCGCGATTCGCTCTTTTTTCAGGGGCGAGTGCGCCAGCAGCGCATCGTAGGCCGTAACAGGCCGAATGTTGGCGAACAGGCCCAGCGACTTGCGCAGCCGCAGCAAGCCCTGCTCGGGGCGCACGGGGGCGCTGGGGTCGTTGTCGTATTTGGGGTCGCCGATGGCGCCGAGCAGTACGGCATCGGCGGCGCGGCAGGCTTCGAGGGTGGCTGCCGGCAGCGGGTCGCCGGTAGCGTCGATGGCGCAAGCGCCCATCAAGTACGACTCGAACTCGAAGCGGTGCCCGAACCGGCCCGCCACGGCCTGCAACACGCGCACCGCCTCCCGGCACACTTCCGGCCCGATGCCGTCGCCGGCTAGTACGGCTATTTTCTTGCTTACCATGTCCATGTTCTGCGTTGTTCGTAGGCCTCGATGGCCGGTTTCTGATTCACCAAAAAATCAATGTCATCGTAGCCATGGAGCAAACACTCCTTCTTGTAAGGGTCGATGTCGAAGGCAATGGTTTGTTCCCAGGCCGGCACGGTTAGCGTTTGCGCGGGCAACTGCACCACGAACTGCGTCTGGGCATCCTGCTCCACCCAGGCAAAGAGCCGGGCTAGCACTTCGTCGCTGACTTGCAGCGGTAGTAGGCCCGTATTCAAGGCATTGCCCCGGAAGATGTCGGCGAAGTAGCTGGAAATCACCACCCGAAAGCCCGCGTCGTACAAAGCCCAGGCGGCGTGTTCCCGGCTGGAGCCGCACCCAAAGTTCTTGCCCGCCAGCAGGATCTGGCCGCCGTACCGGGCATCGTTGAGCGCGAAATCAGCCCTGAGTGTGCCATCAGCCGCGTAGCGCCAGTCGCGGAACAGGTTGTCGCCGAATCCTTCGCGGGTCGTCGCCTTCAGGAAACGGGCCGGAATAATCTGGTCGGTATCAATGTTCTCCAGCGGCAGTGGCACCGCGCTGGAATGCAGGGTCTGGAATTTTTCCATTGTCGATTTTTAGTGCTTAGTGCGTGGTGCTTAGTTGTTAGTGCTTAGTTGGTGATAGGTACCTTGCCAGAACGACCTGAGCACTAAGCACCAGGCACTAAGCACTAATTCACATACTGCGTGATGTCCACGATGCGGCCTTGCACGGCGGTGATGGCGGCCACTAGCGGCGAGGCGAGCAACGTGCGGGAGCCGGGGCCTTGGCGGCCTTCGAAGTTGCGGTTGGAGGTAGCCACGCAGTAGGCGCCGGCCGGAATCTTGTCTTCGTTCATGGCCAGGCAGGCGCTGCAGCCCGGTTCGCGCAACTCAAAGCCGGCTTCGGCCAGAATCTTATCGAGGCCTT
Source organism: Hymenobacter sp. M1-2 (assembly GCF_057808495.1). Taxonomy (NCBI): domain Bacteria; kingdom Pseudomonadati; phylum Bacteroidota; class Cytophagia; order Cytophagales; family Hymenobacteraceae; genus Hymenobacter; species Hymenobacter sp. M1-2. The sequence goes on along the minus strand of NZ_JBTYZO010000006.1, from coordinate 234,870 downwards.
CGGCAATGGCTTGTTGCTCCACTTGCTTGGAGCCGGGCACGATGATGGCCTCCACGTGCCCGGCTTTCCGCTTGCCCTGCACGTAGGCCGCCACCGTGCGCAAATCCTCGATGCGCGAGTTGGTGCAGCTCCCGATAAACACGTAGTTGATTTCCTTGCCTAGCAGCGTCTCGCCGCGCTGAAAACCCATGTACTGCAACGACTTATCAAAGCTGTCAGCTTCCGTAGCGGCTACCTCCAGCGGAATCCGGCCGTTGAGCGCGATGCCCATGCCGGGGTTGGTGCCGTAGGTAATCATGGGCGGAATGTCGAGGGCATCGAAGCGGTGCTCGGCATCAAATTGCGCGTCCTTGTCCGAATACAGCGTCTGCCAGTAGGCTACCGCTTGGTTCCAGGCTTCGCCCTGCGGCGCGTAAGGGCGGCCTTGCACGTAAGCCAGGGTAGTGGCATCGGGCGCGATGAGGCCGCCGCGGGCTCCCATCTCGATGCTCATATTGCAGACCGTCATGCGGCCTTCCATGCTCAGGCCGCGCACGGCACTGCCCGCGTATTCCACGAAGTAGCCGGTAGCGCCGCCCGTGCCTAGCTGCGCAATCACGTACAGAATCAAGTCCTTGGCCGTAACGCCGGGTTGCAGCTCACCATCCACGGTGATGCGCATCCGCTTGGGGCGGCTCAGCAGCAGGCATTGCGTGGCCATCACCTGCGCCACTTGGCTGGTCCCGATGCCGAAAGCCACGGCCCCGAACGCGCCGTGCGTGGAGGTGTGGCTGTCGCCGCAGACGATGGTGGCGCCCGGCAGCGTGAGGCCCAATTCTGGCCCAATTACGTGCACGATGCCCTGGCGGGCGTGGCCCAGGCCGTAAAGCTCGATGCCGTATTTCTGGCAGTTTTCGGTGAGCTTATCCACCTGCGAGCGGGACAGCGGCTCCGCAATCGGCAGGTGCTGGTTGCGGGTGGGCACGTTGTGGTCGGCGGTGGCTAGAATGCGGCCGGGCCGGTACAGCGGCAGCTCCCGCGCCGCCAGCTCCTCGAAAGCCTGCGGGCTGGTTACCTCATGAATCAGGTGCCGGTCGATGTAGAGCACGTCGAGGCCGCCGGGCACGGAGTTCACCAAGTGGGCATCCCAGACTTTGTCGAATAAGGTGGTGGCCATGAGTGCTGAGTGCGTTTAGAACTGAGAGTCCCGCGAGAAATCGTTCTGGCTTGGTGGCGTCTGCTTCGTCAGCGCTACCGCGTAGCTAATCCAGTCGGTATAGCGTGGCGAGGGCGCGGTTTCTTGCGCGGCCTGAGGGCTCTGTTTTTCTGCGCCGGTCGTGCCGGCCCGGCCTGGTTCCAAAGTAGTCATAATTAGTAGGTGTATTAGAGGGAGGTTACGAGTTTTTCTTGTTCTACCAGCGCGTGTAGGTCTTCGTCTACTACCTCGCGCTTGCGGTCGGCGAGTTGCAGGAAACAGGCGTAGGCTTTGTTTAAAGCGACTTTCTCGAAGTCATAGCCGATCTTCTGGAGCCGGTACGCCAGGGCCGCGCGGCCGGAGCGGGCCGTCAGCACAATGGAAGAATCGGCCACGCCGACTTCGCGCGGGTCGATGATTTCGTAGGTTTCGCGGTGCTTGATGATGCCGTCCTGGTGAATGCCGCTGGAATGCGAAAAGGCGTTGGCCCCCACAATGGCCTTATTGGGCTGCACCGGCATGGTCATCAGGTGCGACACCATAGCCGAGGTTTCGGCTAGCAGGCGGGTGTTGATGCTGGTGTCGAGGTTCAGGTAAGGGTGTTGGCGCAAAATCATCACCACTTCTTCCAGGGCCGTATTGCCCGCCCGCTCGCCCACACCGTTGATGGTGCACTCAATCTGCCGCGCCCCGTTCAGCACGCCCGCAATGGAGTTGGCCGTGGCCAGACCCAAATCGTTGTGGCAGTGCGTAGAAAGCCGCACGTTTTGAATGCCGGTCACGTTTTCGTGGAGGTACTTGATTTTGGCGCCGTACTCCTCTGGCAGGCAGTAGCCGGTGGTATCCGGAATGTTGAGGACGGTGGCGCCGGCCTTGATGGCCGCTTCGCAGACGCGGGCCAGAAACTCGTTGTCGGTGCGACCGGCGTCTTCGGCGTAGAACTCCACGTCTTCCACGAAGCTCTTGGCCAGCCGCACGGCCGCTACGGCCCGCTCCAGCACGGCCTCCTGCGTGGTACAGAGCTTGTAGAGAATGTGCGTTTCGGAAGTGCCAATGCCAGTGTGGATACGCGGGTAACGCGCTCCTTGCAGTGCCTCGGCCGCCACCCGAATATCATTTTCAACGGCCCGCGAAAGACCGCACACCGTAGCTTCCTGCGTTTGGGTGGCAATGGCCCGCACGGCGGCGAAGTCGCCGGGGCTGGAAACGGGGAAGCCCGCCTCAATTACGTCCACGCCGAGCAGTTCGAGCTGCCGGGCAATAACAAGTTTCTCGTCCCTGTTTAGCTTGCAGCCGGGCACTTGTTCGCCGTCGCGCAGGGTGGTGTCGAAAATCTGTATTTTTTGGCTGGTCATAAGCTGCTTTGCGAAAAATCCGGCAGGGCTTCTGCTTTCCGGTCTCGCAAATAGATTGGCTTAGCAGCTATGGTGTAAACCGAAGTTTACTGGTTCGTACGATTTTCAATCCTTCAGTTTGTGTATATAAATAGTTGAAAATGTAGGTATTGCGAAACGCTTCCGTACGATGCCCAACGAAATAAATGACCCCGTTTTTCAGCTAATAAAATCATTGTCGCGCTCCGAGAAGCGACACTTTCGGCTATTTACCAACCGGCAAGGCTCATCGGAGGACCTGAAGTTTCTGCTGCTTTTCGATGCCCTCGACCAACTGCCGCAGTACGACGAAGAGCGAATTCTGACCCTAACGCCCACCATCCGGCGCGTGCAGCTCGCCAATCTAAAAGCCAACCTCTACCGCCACTTGCTCGCCAGCTTGCGCGTGTACCAGACCGGCCAAAACCTCGACATTCAATTGCACGAACAGCTCGACTACGCGCGGGTGCTTTACAACAAGGGCTTCTACCAGCAAAGCCTGCGCATGCTCGATAAAGTGAAAAACGCGGCTCGCCAGGCCCGCCTCTCGCACATCGTTCTAATTGCGCTAGACTTTGAGAAGCTCATTGAGTCGCAATACATTACGCGCAGCATTGAGGGCCGCGCCGAGCTGCTGACGGCGGAGGTAACCGAAACAGTGACGCGCGTGTCGCAGATGCACGAGCTGTCGAACGTGGCGCTGCGCATGTACGGGTTCTTCCTAAAAGTAGGGCCCGCCCGCAACCAGCACGACCACGAAACCATCACCGCGTTTTTTCGGGCTGAAATGCCTGCTTTAGACGTGCGGGAGGCCAGCTTCTTTGAGCGGCTGTATTATTACCAGGCCCACGTGTGGTACTACACCATTGTGCAGGATTTTCGGGCCTGCTACCGCTACGCGCAGAAGTGGGTGGATTTGTTTGAGGAGGCACCGGCCATGAAAGACCAGCAAGCCATGCTCTACATCCGGGGGCTGCATAACTTGCTGGCTGTGCTGTATAATATGCTGTACTACAGCCGGTTTATGGAGGTGCTCAAGACGCTGGAGGATTTCGCAGCCAGCCAAACCCGGCAGGCCACGCTCAACACGGAAGTGCTGCTGTTTCAGCACCTAGGCACCAATCGGATCAACGCTTATTTTCTGGAAGGGCGCTTTACGGAAGGACTGGAGATAGTGCCGGAGCTGGAAGAAAACCTGGAGCTTTTCCGTCCTCAGCTCGACGTACACCGCCGCCTGATTTTTTACTACAAGATTGCCAGCCTGTATTTCGGCAGCGGCCACTACGCCAAGGCCATCGAATACCTGCACAAAATCATCGACCACAAAGACGTAACCTTCCGCGAAGACCTGCAATGCTTCGCCCGCATCCTCAACCTGATTGCCCACTACGAAGCCGGTCTCGACGAGCTGTTGGACTACCAACTCAAGTCGGTGTACCGCTTTCTGGGCAAGATGAACGACCAGCAGCAGATGCAAACGGCCATCCTGCGGTTTCTGCGCAATCTGGGCCACATCGAGCCGCATCAGCTCAAAGAAGCTTTCAAGAACCTAAAGGCCGAAATGACCACTATTGCCACCAATCCCTACGAGCGGCGGCCCTTTCTGTACCTAGACATCATTTCCTGGCTGGAAAGCAAGATTGAAAACACCCCCGTCCAGGAAATCATGAAACGCAAGTTTCTGCGGATGAAGTAGTAAGCACTGCGTCTCTCGTGCTAAGGTTGTAATGCTAACCTTAAGTCAGGAAGGACATAGTCAAGCCCCGGAGGGGCGGCATATTGGTAGTACTACCGAAACAAAAAATGAACAAGCCCCATCGGGGCGACACATGCATAACCGGGTGTCGCCCCGATGGGGCTTTAACCCCTTTCATGGTGATTCTTTCTACCGATATGCCGCCCCTCCGGGGCTCGACTATATATTCTCAGGCATGCTAATGAAGAACATCACCCTAGCGAGAGGCTTCGGGCCCTGGCTTGATGCGCCACATGCCGCTGCATGACAAGGTAAACAACGACCGTTCATCAGGTGCTTCCTGGCGTCAGTAGGACAGTTTAAACAAAAAGCGGGTCATCCTACAGGATGAACCCGCTTTTTACGGATGCTTGTCTGGCGCTAGCTGCGCTGATAGAAGGGCTCTTGCTGGCGGAAATACTCGTTGAGAGGTTCCTCGCCAGCCGGGTTCAGCAGCATCATGTCCACGAATTGGTAGCCTTCGATGCGGCCTTCTAGGAGGGGGCCCAGTTCCTGGAGGAACTCTGGGTTCTGGTCGGGCGTGTCGGCTTGGAAGGCGAGCAGCAGACGCGGCGGCTCCTGACTGTTTTCGATGCGTAAGGCGGCTACATAAGCCTTTTCCAGGAAGTCTTTGCCGGCGCAGAATTCCCGCAGGGAGTCGAGCAGCTCGCTAGATAAATCGGTGGGCGGGCCTAGCTGCACTGGAACTTGGCCTTCGCCACCGGGAGCTTGCGGCAGGTTCACCAAGTCGCTGGCCAGCAGGTCTTGGATTTCCTGGGTGGTGAGCAGCTTGCCGGCGGGGGAGAAGGGGTTCAGGACGCAGTCGGTGGCCTGCACCATTTGCAGCAGGTCGAGGCCCCGTACGCGGATATAGCCGACCGTATCGGAAGTTACGCCGCCTTCGAAAATCCGGTCAGTGGACGTAAAGAGCGGAATTTTGCCGTCGTGCAGCACTTGCAGTTGGATTTCCATGCCGGGCGTCACGGTGATTTCGCCACTTTCGCCTTCACGGGGCAGGGTCACGGCGAAAAGCTCTTCATGGAGCAGGGCCTGGTAGAAGGCCGGCCGCAAGTTAGCCTCGTGCACGGCGCGCAGCAGCAGCTCTTCCAACACGTTGGTGGGCTGGTACGGTAGCTCAATGGGCTGGCCAGGCTCCGGGTCGGGCTGCATCATGGGCATGGGCGGCATCGGTGGGCGCGCGGGCGCTTCCTCCACGGGCAGCGTGTAGTTGGAACCCTTGTAGCGTGGGCCGGAAGTGGCCGGGCGGGGGGCATCGGGCGAGGAGGAAGCTGGAGTCGCGGGGGTGGTTTCCGGCGTTTCCGGCTTCTTTTTCAGAAAGTCAAACAGACCCATAGGAATACGAAAGATGAAGGTGCAATCTAACCAGCTTTACGCGAAGATGCACGGCTGAGTAGCGCACAAACTGCTATCGAAACACGGAGAAACAGTAAGTTTCTGAATGCCAATAGCTGTACATGTTGTGCCAAGACGCGGCTTGCGCCCCATGTTGCGCACTAGAGCTATAAGCTAGTTCCCCTTCTTGGAAAAGAGGGGAACTAGCTTATAGCTCTAGTGCGCAATTATAGCTCGTGCTACTGCCCGTCGCTGCCGTGGCAGGGCGCTAGCAGCTCCGACACTTCCCGCACCGTGTAGGGTTCGTTCTGATTGCCCCAATTGCGCTGCACAAAATTGAGCAGGTTGGTGATTTGCGAGTCGGTGAGGTCTTCGTGGCCGGGCATCACCTGGTTGTAGAGCACGCCATTGACGACCACCGGGCCCTTCATGCCCCGGCGGACGAGGCAGGGCAGTTGGGCGCGGTGCTGGGCCACGTAATCGGAGGCGGCGACGGGCGGAATGAGGCGGCGCAGGCCCTCGCCATGCTCACCGTGGCAACTGGAGCAGTGCGTTTGGTAGAGCGTGGCACCTTCGTTTTGCCGGTTGGAAAAGCAGCCCGGCGCGGTAACCAGCAGCGCTCCGGCCGCCACCACGGTTGTCCAGCGCAACGCGGGCAGCAGCTGGCTCATTTCTGGGCGACGGACGCGGCTAGGTTTTCCTCCTTCAGCAGCAACGGCAACTCCCGAATCAGCCGGTCCACCTCGGATTTCTCCATGCCATCATACAGCCCCCGGATACGCCGTTTCGAATCTACTAGGGCGAAGGTGCCGCTGTGGGCGTAGCCACCAACCACGCCCTTATCTACTTGCGCGGCCGTCATGTAGGCGCGGGCCAGCGCGAATATGGTATCGTGCGGGGCGGTGGCGAAGTGCCAGCGCGAGGCATTCTGGATGCCAAGGCGCTCGGCGTAGTCGCGCAGCACCGGGATGGAGTCGTGGGCCGGGTCGATGGTGTGGCTCAGAAACAGCACGTTGGGGTTGCCCTTGAACTGCTCGTATACGCGCAGCAATTCGCTTTGCATCTTGGGACATATACTGGGGCAAGTGGCGAAGAAGAAGTCCGTCACGTAGACCTTGCCCGCGAAGGTCTGGTTGGTGATGATTTGCCCGTCCTGATTGGTGAGCCGGAACGACGGTACGGGGTCGGGCAGCGTGTCGGCCGGGGTGGTGGGCTCGGCCTGTTTCATGCCGAGAACAGGCAGCCGGGCGGGCTCATCGGCTTTGTTGTCGGTGCAGGCGAAAGGCAGTAGGGTGGTGGCAGCAAGCAGGCCGGCCACCAGAGCGCGGCCCGCGGAAAAGCGCAGGTTGGAAAGCATCATTGGGTTATTGGGCAGAGGTAGGCGGCGTTCCGGCCGCGCGCAACAGCAGGCGGGCCGAGTCCACACTAGTACGAAACAAGCCAGCCACCGAATCGATTTTGCGCTGCTGGCCGGCAAAGTAGCCGAGGCGGCGGGCGGTGGCCACCGTGTCGGCGGGCTTGCGGTACTTGTGCATCCAGTCCATCATGCCGGCATCGGCAGCGAGCAGGGCGCGGCGCTGGCGGGCCGCAGCGGCCGTATCGGGGCCGGGCGACTTCTGCAGCTGCTGGCGGAGCGTGGTGAGCTGGTCCATTTGGGCCATTAGCTCGTCGTGCTTGGCTAGCACGGCCTTTTCGGCCGCTTCGGTCTGCTGCTCCTCACTATTGAGCGAAAGGCAAGCAGGTAGGAAAGCCAAGGCAGGCAACAGGAAAAACAGGCGGAATATTTTCACAGCCGCAAAGGTAGCACCAGCCAAGCTGAATGGGTAATGAAGTGCTTCTGAACACGTATGTGTCCGAGCTGGTTCGGCGCCGAATAAGTCTCAGCCGCCAGCCAGGAAATCAATCTTCTTTGAGGTCATCAAAAGTCTCACCCGTATAAATAGCAGCATCATAGACTACTATTCTTTCCACGTTATACGGTACATAGGCCTGGCTCATTTCCGGTAATAAATCCAAGACAAGATCTATTGCGGAGTGTAGCATCTCACTGTTGATAAAGAAGTCTTTTTTAACAAAGCCGCTCATAATTCCTTCCGTCCCTTTCCGCTTCAAAGAAATATAGCCGTAGCCCGAGTCTACGTAGACATAATTGATGATCTGGCCCTCCGTCGGCTCGCCTTGTTTGGTGAAAAACTTCACTACGATACCGTCTTCGTTTGAAAAGACTTCCATATCGCACTCACGGTCTTGGTATTTGAAAGTCATAAATCGTTTTAAAACAAGCGGTGCGAGTGTATACGTGAACGTACAAGAATGCCTAAGGCTGTTTAGACTATGCTTGAAAGGATAGTTACTGAAAATACTCCCAGAAATATCGCAAAAGATGGTAGCTGCCCCGCACAACAAGAGTGTACCCGCCAAGTATGACGCTGAAAATAAGCACTATCAATCTGGTACTGCTTCCCTGGTACTTGCCCTCGGCGTAACGGCTCCGCAAAAGTCGTACGTTCCGGCCGTTGGCTTTATAGGTGAAGTCGGGGATGGTGGCGGGCGTCCGCGTATTCTTCACCTTAACTCGTTTGGTTGGGCTTCGTATGTAGTGGGCGGGCTGCTAGGGTAGCGGCTAGCGTATGATGGTCTCTTTACTTCTCCGTATTTATGCTTCATCTCCGCTTGTTCTTCGTCAAGCAGTTGATTTCAGGGGTGGCCTGTTTGATCTTGCTTTCGGGCTGCGACTCGGCCGCCTCAACCGATACGGCCGCCACCAACCAACCCAGCGCCAACGGCTCTAACAAGCCGGCTACCGCCTCGACCTCCGACGCCGTGACTGGTCTGTCGGGGCCGATAACCGAGCCGGTGCCCGCGTTCAGCGGGCCGCTGCCTGCCGCTTCGGCCGAGGCCAAGCGCGACGTAGCCAAGGCCCTGCGCGTGGCCGGGTTCATGGCGGTTTACCCCATCTCGGCCGCTGACCAGCATAGCCTGGAGGCGGCGCTCCTGAAGGATTACGAGGAGGATAAGCCCAACTATGGTGATGTGCGCACCATCTACACGGGCATCATGCAAACCCCAAGCGACCCTATCGCCTCGGCCGAGACACGGGAGCGGTACTGGAAGTGGCTGGGCTCCGCCATCGCAGCCCGCCCCGAGAAATTTCGCACCGGCCTGTGGGGTCTGATCCAGCAATACAACCCGGTACTGCTCGTCCACAACGGCCGGGTCGTGACCAAGGCATCCGTACATGACCGACTGGCTACGCAAAGCGCACTAGCGAAAGCGGCGGGCATCACCATGCAGGACCAGCGCCCGGAGGCCGTCGTCGTGGCCGATGGCTGCCGCGCCGCCGTCCGCGACTTTGCCCGCCTGCCCGACGCCGAGCAGCTGGCCCTGGTACGAGGCGAAAGTGAGCACGCGGGCATCACGAACATGCTGCACTCCAAGACGAAAGCCGGGGCCGCCGCCGTCGCCTGGGCCAAAGCCAACGTCCACACCGATGCCGACCTGGTTACGCTGCACCCGCAGGTGCTGGCGCAGGCCATCACCTTCGACCGGCAGCAGTCCAACGCCTCAATGGCCGCCTTCCGCGCTGATATGCAAAACATGGCTGCTGCCAATCAGGAAATCGTGGGCCTGGGAAAAGCGGCCAACGACATCACCAAGGGCTCGGCCCAGCGAGCGAAGGAATAAGCTTTGAGAGTAGTACGCAGGTGAGATTTTTCCAACCCCGGCATGGCAGGGCGGCCGCGACTGGCATTCGAATCAGTTACGCCGCACCGGACAGTAATACGACGCATCTCAAAGCCGTACAACAGGGAATGGGTTGTCAATTGCATTGCTTGCTGGTCAGCAAGGCAGTTGTCTGCTTCTGCACTCTCTGCGGATTAAAACCAAGTGCCCACGTAAGCCATCAATTCACCTGACAGCCAACCCTGAGGACCTATTTAGCATACTGCCAGAGCCAGACGCCAGCCGACCACAATCCCCACACGAGAAGGCCGAAAACGGCCAGCAGCCCGAGTATAGCGACCAGCAATAGCCCGCGACCAGTGCCCTGGTACTTGCCCTCGGCGTAATGGCGGCGCAGCAGGCGTACGTTCTTGTCGTTGGCTTTGTAAGTGAAGTCGAAGATGGTGCCTACTACTGGGATGGCGCCAATGATGGTGTCGAGCAGTACGTTGAGCAGCATGCGGACCACTACGGCCCCGCTGGCGCCGTGGCGCATCATGGTCAGGATCAGGACGCCGGAAATGGCTAGGGACGGAATGCCGCCCACCACTGGAATCAGGCCCATGATGGGGTCGAGGCCGAAGCGCCAGGTGGTGCCGGGCACACGGAACTGGCTGTCGAGCAGGTGCGAAACCTTTTCCACCCAGCGCAGCCGCTCATCATCGGCGGGAGTGGAGAGGGGGCGAACGGAGTAGCGTTGCGTGGGCATGGTGGTGGGTTTGGCGGTTAAGGAGGTAGCTGGTAATAAGGCGGCAATAAGTTGATTAATAGTAATTTGATATTTGTTCAGTAGCTCATTACTTAGGACCTATCACTTAAACGCAGAAGAGGTTGCGTCGGGTTGTAGCTGGCTGCTGCCAACCATCCGACGCGGCCAGTGGTTCTAGGCATTCCACGCATCCAAAACCCTACGTTATGCAACAGCGCACCCTCGGCCGCTCCGGCCTTTCAGTTTCTGCCCTTGGCCTCGGCTGCATGGGTATGTCGGACTTCTACGGCCAGCGCGACGATGCCGAAAGCCTCCGCACCCTGCACCGCGCCACGGAGCTAGGCGTCACGTTTTTCGATACGGCCGATATGTACGGCCCCTTTACGAACGAAGAATTGGTAGGCAAGGCCCTGCGCGACCGGCGCCAACAGGTCGTGATAGCCACCAAGTTCGGCATCCTGCGCGACCCCGCCGACCCAAGCAAGCGGGGCATCAGTGGCCGACCCGAATACGTGCGCCAAGCCTGCGAAGCCAGCCTGCGCCGCCTCGGCACCGACTACATCGACCTCTACTACCAGCACCGCGTCGACCCCAACACCCCCATCGAAGACACCGTGGGCGCTATGGCCGAGCTGGTGAAAGAAGGCAAAGTGCGCCACCTTGGCTTGAGCGAAGCCGCTGCCGCCACGCTGCACCGCGCCAGCGCCGTGCACCCCATTGCGGCTTTGCAAAGCGAATACTCACTCTGGAGCCGCGACCCCGAAGATGGGGTGCTGCAAGCCTGCCGCGAGCTAGGCATTGGCTTCGTGCCGTACTCGCCGCTGGGCCGGGGCTTCCTCACTGGTCAGATTCAGAAGTTCGAGGACCTGGCCGAAGACGATTACCGCCGTCATTCGCCTCGTTTCCAGGGCGAGAATTTCCAGAAGAACCTCGACCTGGTGGCTGGTATCAACGAACTAGCCTCTCAAAAAGGCTGCACACCCGGCCAGCTGGCCTTGGCCTGGGTGCTAGCCCAGGGCAACGACATCGTGCCTATCCCCGGCACCAAGCGAGTACAGTATTTAGAAGAAAACCTGGGCGCGCTGCAAGTAGAGCTGCGTCCGGAAGAGCTAGCCCAGCTCAATACCCTCGCCCCCAAAGGAGCTGCCGCCGGCCTGCGCTACCCCGAGCAGATGATGGGCAGCGTGAATGGGTAGACGAAGCACTGTCATTGCGAGGAGGCACGACGACGCAATCCTTCCTCTCCGTGAGCCAAGCTTACTGAAGCAATAAGCGCTTCTTCGTTAGGACGATAACCCTAACGAAGAAGCGCTTATCTGTAAGGGGCGTTTAGTGCGAATAGAGGAAAGATTGCTTCGCTCTGCTCGCAATGACAGTTACCGTCTTGGCGGGAGCAAATCGATTAAGCCGTCTTCGCTGACTACGATGGCTAGGCAGGCGTAGCGGCTGCTTTCTACGTAGCGCAGGGCCGAGTTGTAGCGGGAGCCGCGCGAGGAGTCGCCTTTTTCGGTGGCGAGGCCGTCGAGGATGGCGCCGATGGCGTAGCAGGTGCCGTGGGGTTCGATGAGGACGGCGCCGTCGATGTTGGTGACGAGGCGAAGCACGGAAGGCGTCATCAGGCGCGGGGCCACGCGGAAGCACTGGCGCGTGAGGCGCGCGGCTTCCTGGGCGGCTCCTTCGGAAATGACCAAGATGGTGCCGTTGGTTTGTTCGGTGGCTCGTTGCGTAAGCTCCCACAGGTAGTCGATGGTGCCCGTATCGAGGCGTGGGAACACCCGGTGCACGGCACGCGCGAAGTTCGCGGCATCGACGCGGCCCTGAGGCAGGCGCGGCGTGTTTGACACCACCTTCATCATCACCTGGTCGTCGTGCGTCAGCTCCCAGCTGTAGTGGCGAGTGAAGTGCACGGTGAACAGTGGCTCGAAGGCGGGGTCTTCGGGCGGTACAAGATAGCCGAGGCCAAACACGTCGGTGGCGTCGGAAACCAGCGCCGTGCGGTCCTCGCTCAGCTCCAACAGCTTCCGAATGCGGCGGTGGTCGCGCAAGGAAACGGGGCTTTCCAGCGTGAGCACCGGCACGATGGCCGGGTGATGGCGCCGGGCGACGAGCATAGTGCCCACGCCTTCGTCGCCTTCATGGCGCAGGGCAGCGATGCCGTTGCAGGCATCGTAGAGGCCGTGGGTGCCCGCGGCGGCGCCGAGCATGAAGCTGCGGCCGGCAGCGCGCAGCACCTCGTTGTAGTCGCGGTCGAGCACCGGCCGGTCGTCGTCGGTGTCGGACTCGCGCAGGGCGCGGCTGCAATCTTGCAGAAACTCCTGCGCCGCCGCGTGCAGCAACGATACCGGCCGATTGCTCGGGCCGCGCACGGGCAGCGCGTAATAGGCGTGGTACGCCTCGGCTGAGAGTTGCAAAATAACCACTACCTGATAGCCGTACAGGCTCACGGGCGGCGAGCAGAAGCTGAGGCGGTCTTCGCCGCGGGTTTTGGCCAGGTTGGTGAGGGTTTGTTCGGTGGCGCGGCGCAGCAGTTCGTACCAGCGCAGTTTCTCGTAACGGTCGTGGTCGGCGGGGTGCAGGTGATATACTACGTCGCGGGGGCCATCGGGCTCCAGGGCTGCGGCAGTGGCTTTCACCCCGGCAAAGTCGGCGGGGCTATACCGCAGGGAAGTAGGTTCTACCACCACGGCCTGGGGCTCATCGGTTTCCTTGGCCGAGGCCAGGCCAAGCAAAAATACTTCGGGTTTAAGCGTCCGGTCGAGCGAGTTGAAGATGCCTTCAGCAAATAGCTGGGCCGAAACACGGAAAAGACTTTGGTGGTCCCACATCGATGGGAGCGGAAAGCTGGCGGAGGACGGCAAAAGCGGGAGATAAGGCGTAGAATCCAGAAATACGGAAAAACACTGTCGAAGATAGGAGCCTTCGCCAGCAACTTCTCAGTCGGAGTGAAGTTATATCTACGGCAAAACATGCCGTTGTGCTTGCGCTACGGGTCCTGAAAACGTAATTTTAGATAACAGCCACTACCGTCATGCTTGTCTACTATATACTCTCCGGGATAGGGATTTTGTGCGCGCTCTCCGTGCTGCCACTCGTGACGGGCTATTGCGCCGCCAGTTACGGGCGCTCGTTCTGGCTGTGGTTTGCTCTAGGCTGGCTGCTACCCTTCGTCTCGTTTTCTATTCTAGTTGCCCTCATCCTGCGCAGCCAGCTAAATCCCGGTGAGCGGCTCCTGGCCGAAGCCAAAGCCATCCTAGCCGCCGCTGAAGCGAAGGAGTTGTTAATGAAGAATGAAGAATGAAGTTTCTTGACAGCCTAAGCCCCAGCGGGGCGGCACCCATGTCGTTGAAACAATAGGTGCCGCCCCGCCGGGGCTCTGTTCTTGATGGTGTACTCACTGCTACCGATATGCCGCCCCGCCGGGGCTCACGCCATCGGTCCTACTATCCCATCTCAGTTCTTGATTCAGAACCACCGGTCTACCCGCTTTTTCGGCGGGCTGAACGGTCGAAGGGCGCGCCATTTGTTTGATGAGCAATTGCGGTAACCGGCCAGACGAAACAACGATAGCTGACGGCGACCGGTCAGCCCGCCGAAAAGCGGGCAGACCGGAGCCAACGACCAATTCCTCATTCATAATTCATAATTCCCTTCGCTGCCCAGGCGGCGGTGCTGAAGCAGCCTTGGAGGAGGTAGCCGCCGGTAGGAGCTTCCCAGTCCAGCATTTCGCCGGCCACAAAGGTGCCGGGGCGACGGCGCAGCATCAGGTGCCCATCCAGTTCGTCCCAGGCCACGCCGCCAGCCGTGCTGATAGCCTCATCGAGGGGGCGCAGGGCGTGCACGGGTAAGGGCACTTGGCGTAGGAGGCGGGCTAAGGCTTCGGGGGTGGCCGTGGCTTCGGGCGGGGCTACTTCGCGCAGCAGCGTAGGCACGGGCGGACCCAGGCGGAGCGTTTGGCGCAGGAAATCGGGGAGGGAGCGGCCGGCGCGGGGTTTCTGGAGCTTGGCAAGGAGCTGCTCGTCGGAGAGGTCGGGCTTAAGGTCAAGAAGGAGCGGGGCGGTAGTGCCTTGGCGTAGCGCGGCGCGCAGGGCGGGCGTGAGGGCGTACACGGGCGTGCCTTCTACGCCGTACTCCGTCAGGAGCAGCTCGCCGCGTTGCGTGTGTTCGCCGCAGCGGAGAGCAATGTTTTTAAGCGGCGCACGGCCTACTTTGGCCCGGAAAAAGCCGGACCAGGCTATTTCGGCGCCGCAGTTGCCCGGCTCAAATGGCAAGCACCGGACGCCTATCTGCTCCAAAGCCGTTACCCACTGTCCATCGGAGCCGGTTTTGGCCCAGCTCGCGCCACCTAGCGCCAGCAGTGTGGCAGCAGGCTGCACCGTAAAATCTTCGCCGGTAACCTCGTTGCGGAGGCGCAGTCCGGTTTCGCCCGCGAAGCCTAGCCAGCGGTGGCGGGTGTGCAGCTGAACGCCCAATGCCTGCAAGTGGCGCACCCAGGCCCGCAGCAGGTCGGCGGGCTTGTGCTGCTCGGTGGGGAAGATGCGCCCACTCGTGCCCACAAACGTGGCGATGCCCAGCGAGGCGGCCCAACGCCGCAAGTCGGCGGGGGAGAAGTGGGTGAGGAAGCTGGCAAACTCGGGGTGCCGGGTGCCGTAGCGGCTGGCGAAGCTGGCTGAGCCTTCGGAATTGGTAAGGTTGAAACCGCCGTGGCCGGCCACCAGAAATTTGCGCCCCACCGTGGCTTGCGCCTCATACAAGTCTACGCGGCAGCCGGCTTCGGCCAACAACTGCGCCGCCAGCAGCCCCGCCGGCCCGCCCCCGATGATGGCAATTGATTTCAATGAGTGAATAACGGAATGAGTGGCTGAGTGAATTGTTTGCTCCGGTCTGCTGGCTTTTTCGCCAGCTGACCGGTCGTCGTAGAAACAATACGTGGCTAGGAGGTGCTGAGGCGAACAGCGGATGGTTTTAGCCAGTTCGGGTTGTCCTGCGGAGGCGGAGCATCTTGCGTGCGGACATTGTTTCCCTCGTCATGCAGACGAAGAAAGCATCTGGCGTGCTGAGGTTGTTTAGCGTGTCATGCAGAGCATTCCGCGCATCAAGCGGCGACGAAGCATCTCGCGTGCTGACGTTAGTGTAGCAACTAAGCGGAGTTACCACCCTAGCGAGATGCTTCGGCTACCGCCTCTGCATGACGGTTAGCATTGCAACCTCAGCTTGCGGCGACCCGTCAGCCCGCGAAAAAGCGGGCAGACGGGCGGGTGGCAGATTCAACTCAATTTGAGGAGAAGGTGCCGTTGCGGGCGAAGAAGTTCTTCCAGGCGCCGCCGGTGGCGGTGGACCAGTTTTGGAGGTTGAAGCTATGGTTGGGGCCGCCGCGCAAGACGTACGCGCGTACGGCCTGGCCGTTTCGGTCCCAGGTGAGGGGCTGGCCGGCGGCGCAGACTTCGGGGCCCTGCGCCCCCGGCACGAGGAAATAGGCCTGGCCTTCGCCGAAGACGGTGGCTTGGCCTTGGCCGTCGATGGCTACGGCGGTGCGTTCCTCTACGCCGATGCCGCGCGGCTGGGCCACGGTGCCATCTTGCCGCAGCCGCGCCAGAAACGCCAGGTGCCGCCCGCGCCGGTCGGGGTTGTCGTAGTGCGAGTCCGTGACTACGCCGGCCAGCCAGGGTGCCGTTTGCAGAAAATTGCCTGACAGGCTCACTTTCGGGTCGTAGGGATTGCGGAGGGCCTCTGTGCTCGTGACGGTGCCTTGGCGCGCATCGAACACTAACTCGCCCAGCACGGCGCAACCTGCCGAGGTGCCGCCGACTGGCACGCGCTTCTGCGTAATGAGATAGTTGAGGGCCTCTTGCACAGGCGTGCCGCGCCAGTAATTCACGTAGTTGGCCTGGTCGCCGCCGGCGATGAACACGGCTTCAGCTTGGCGAATGCGGCGGGCCACGCGTGAGTCGCGGGCCAGCGCCTCAGAGTTGAGCAGCAGCGTCTCGACGGAATTGACGGCGGGCGTGAGGCGGTAGAGATAGTCGTTGTAGCCGGTGCTGCCGCTGGCGCGCAGAATCAGGACGTCGCCGCCGCCGCTGCGGCCCAGCAGCCACTGCATGGCCGCGTCCACGTCGGTGCTGCCGCCCATCAGCAGCAGGCCAGGCTGCACGTTGGTGCCGACTACATCAGCCGTGTCGCCGCTGGTGCCGAGTGAGCCAGGCACAACTTGCGGAACGGTCGGCGGGGTGGGTGCCACGGCCGCGGATTTCTGGCAGGCGGCGGAGCAGGGCAGCAACGCCAGCAAGCTAAGCCGTAGCGCCCGGAAGACGTATGGTTTCATCATGGCCCCAAGATACGCGGCTAGCCGTAGAAGGGCTCTGTACCGTATAGCTTCCGGCATTGCTGCTTCCCGTAAATCTTACGCATGGGTTCCTACTCCATTCTCATCGGCCTCAGCATCGCCGTCATTCTTTCGTACCTCTTCGACGTGGTGGCCCGAGCCACCAAGGTACCATCGGTGCTAATGCTGCTGCTAACCGGCATTGCCCTGCGCCAAGCCGCCGACTACTTCAGCTTTGCGCTCGATATTCCGAAAGTGGTGCTGGAAATATTCGGCATCATCGGGCTCATCATGATCGTGCTCGAAGGGGCCCTCGACCTCAAGCTCACCCGCGACAAGGCCCCGCTGATTCGGCGCTCCTTCTTCGCGGCGGCCCTTATTCTGGTGGTGCAGGCGGTTGCTATTGCGCTGCTGTTGCAGGCCTACATGGGCGCTTCGTTTCAAACCTGCCTGGTGAATGCCGTGCCGCTGTCGGTCATCAGCTCGGCCATTGCCATTCCTAGCGTAGCCAACCTGATGGGCGAGAAGCAGGAGTTCATCGTGTACGAAAGCACGTTTTCCGACATCCTGGGCATCATGCTCTTCAACTTTGCCCTGCAAAAGAATTTCGCGCAGGGCATTTCGCTGGTTACGTTTTCGCTGGATGTGGTAGCCGTGGCGGCGGTGGCGGTGATAAGCACGGCGGCCCTGGCATTTCTGCTAGGGCGCATCCGGTTGCACGTGAAGTTCTTCCTGATTCTGGCCTTCCTGGTGCTGCTCTACAGCCTGGCCAAGCAGCTGCATTTGTCGTCGCTGGTGCTGGTGCTCGTGTTTGGGCTGGCCGTCAACAACGCCGACCTGATTTTGCGGGGGCCGCGGCTGCAACGCTGGCTGCATCCCGAGCAATTGGCCGCCGAGCTGCATCCGCTCAAAAGCATCACCGCCGAGTCGGCGTTCCTGATTCGCACGTTCTTTTTCCTGCTGTTCGGGTTCAGCATTACGCTCGGCAGCCTCATGAACGGCACGTTGCTGCTGCAAGGGCTGCTCATTGTGGGTGTGCTTACAGCCATTCGTTACGTGTACCTGCGCCACATTGCCCGCATCGACCTCGTGCCGGAGCTGTTCATCGCTCCCAAAGGCCTCATCACGGTGCTGCTTTTTTACAGTATTCCCGCGCAGCACCATATCGGTGAGGTAGGCGAGAACATCCTGTTCATGGTGATTCTGCTCACCGGCCTGCTCATGATGATAGGCCTGCAACTCGCCAAGCGCGAGCCGGAAATAGGGGAGTACTAGAGAGGTTAGATGTAAGAACTTAAAACTTAGGTGAGTTTCTAAGTTGAAGCACTCAATCAAACGGTCCTTATCCGTCCGGTTTCAGCTTTTTAGAGGCGGCAGCAGGCAGCAGCGGTACAATTTCGTTGTCGATACACCTGCCCTGTAGCCCAGGATTTCAATTCTGGGCTACAAAGTGACGCCGGGTTTCGCAAGGGCATTGCTCTCAAGCTCGCGTGGGGCGCCACGCAAGCTCCCGAGTTTCCGCAGAAGGCGCGTGGGGTCCCACGCAAGCTCCGCGGAAACTTCCGGATGCTTGTGGGGTCCCACGCAAGCTCCGCGGAAATTCCCGAAGGCGCGTGGGACCCCACGGGCCTTCGGCGGAAACTTTTATGGACCCGTGGCGTGCTACGGGGGCTCCGCAGCATTTGCGTGGGGCTGCGAGAGCCAGATGCTTGCGGCGGATATTTCGGAGAAGAGTGTTCCGATACCGCGGTTACGGACAGAGCCGCTGCCTTATTCCGTCTCCTTCAGCAGCTGCTTGCGGTAACCGGCCAGGATGGCGGACTTGAGCAGGAAACCCACGTAGCGGCCCTGGTCCACGACGGGCAGGGCCCAGGCGTTGAGTTGCTCCATGCAGCGGAGCGTGTCGAGCAAGGAGTCGTCGGGGTTGACGGTGGCGGGCGGGTCGGTCATGAGGTCCCGCACGCGGGTGGTGGTGTAGTGCTCGTCGTCGAAAAGAGCGTCGCGGACGGTATCGAGCGTGATGAGGCCGACCAGCTGGCCGTTGTCGTCTACTACCGGGAACATGTCGCGGGTGCTGTGCCGGAAGATATCGACCAGCGTGCCGAGCGTGTCGTAGGGGTGCACCGGCACGAAATCGGTTTGCACGAGGTGGTGCAGATCGAGCTGGGAAAGCAGGCTCCGGTCCCGGTCTTGGTGCACGTACACGCCGCGCTGCACCAGCTTGCGCGTGTACACGGAGTAAGGCTCGAAATAGCGCGTGATGAGGTAGGAAGAACTCGTCACCACCATTAGGGGCACGAACATGGCGTAGCCACCCGTGATTTCGGCGATAAGGAAGATGGCCGTGAGCGGCGCGTGCACCACGCCCGCCAGCACGCCCGCCATGCCCAGCACGATAAAATGCACCTCCGTCACGTTGGTGAGGCCGCTCAGATTGATGAGCCGCGCAAACACGAAGCCTAGCAGCGCGCCCGCAAACAACGACGAGCCGAACATGCCCCCATTGCCCCCCGCCCCCACCGTAATAGTGGTTGCAAACACCTTGAGCAGCATACTGGCCGTGGCCACGGCCAGTAGAATCCACACGTTTTCGTCGCGGTACACGGCGAAGATAGAGCCGCTGACCAGTTCCTGGTCTTTGCCCGCCAACAGCAGCTGCACGATGTTGTAGCCTTCGCCGTACAGCGGCGGAAATAGGAAAACCAGCACACCTAGCGCCAAGCCACCCACGGCCACTTTGCGGTAGGTGCCCGGCCAGCGCTCAAAAAACTTGTCGGCCGCGAAATACACGCGAATCATGTACACTGACAGCAGCGCCGTGCACAGCCCCAGCATCAGGTAAAAAGGCACGGCATCTACGGGCCAGCTGGTGGTGATGAGCACGAAGGGCTGACCCTCAAACAGCGCTTTGGACACCACGGTGGCCGTGGCCGTCGAAATCAGGAGCGGAATGAAATAAGGAGCCGCCAACTCGCTGAGCACCACTTCCACCGCGAACAGCACGCCCGCGATAGGCGAGTTGAAGATGGCCGCCACGCCGGCCGCCGCCCCGCACCCCACCAGCAGGCGCCGCTCGCGCCGGCCCACGCGCAGCAGTCGGGCCAGGTTGGAGCCCTGGGCCGCGCCCGTCACCGAAATAGGGGCCTCCAAACCCGCCGAACCCCCGAATGACACCGTGATGAAGGAAGTCACGAACTGCGAGTACAGCTTGCTGCGCGGCACAATGCTGCCCTGCCGGGCAATGTTGTAGATGATAGGCCCTAGCCCCCGGCTCAGGTTGCCATCGAGAAAGAAGCGCGTAAACAGCACCGACAAGGCAATGCCGATGATGGGGTAGAGAAACAGCGCAAACACGCGCTTCTCTTCGGGCACCCAGGAGTACAATAACGACTGCGACCGAAGCACCGAATTTTTGAGTAGCACCGCCGTCAGGCCGGCCAGCAAGCCCACCAGCACACTCACCAGAATCAGGTATACCCGGTCGTTGATATGACGCAAGCGCCAGAGCAACAGGGGACTTAGAATCCGGTGAACAATATTTTTGGGCATAGCCGCAAGGCAAAAGGAAGGGCCGGCGCTTCGAGCCGACAAGCAGAGGGGGCAGTATCTCAACGCAGGATAGCAAAAATCCGGCGTGCATAAGCATATAAACTTCGGAAAAAATGGCCTATTGTGCCAGCCCCGGCGTCACATATCCGGCCTCCTGCAACATGGCTTTCACGGCCTGCATAATGTTGCTCTTTATCTGAAGCGTGCCGCGCCGGTATTCATCGGCCGAAGTCCAGAAATACACGCGCAGGTCGGCGGTGGTACCGGCGCTTTTTTCGAGGATGATGTAGGGCAAGTGGGTTTCTTCGTGCTGCACGGTGGGCTGGGTGAGCAGAAAATCCAGGATTTGCTGGCGCACTTTTTCCGGGTGACCAGTCTCGCCGTGGTCCACGCTCACCAGAAAATCCTGGCGTAGGTTACCGTCGCGGGTGAAGTTGATGAGCGGCTCCTTCAACACCAGGGAGTTGGGCAAAAAGACGTGCTTGCCCTCGAAGGTGCGAATGAGCGTGGTGCGGAGATTGAGGGCCTCCACGTGCCCCACTTGGTCCCGGATCTGCACGGTGTCGTTGATGTGGAACGGCCGGTTGAAAGCTAGAATAGCGCCGGCCAGGAAGTTCTCGGCAATGTCCTTGAACGCGAAGCCCACGATGAAAGCCGACAAGCCCGCCCCCGCCAGCAGCCCACTCACAATGCCCGACAAGCCCACCACCTGCATGGCCAGCAGCAGCCCCAGCAACACGAGCCCCCACTTGCTAATGCGGGTGAGGAAATCGGCCAGCAGCGGGTCGTGGGAGCGGCTGCGCAGGCGGCGACCCAGCAACTCGCTGGCTCGTCCGGCCACGAAGAGAGCTATCAGCAGCACAACCAAGGCCAGCGCCAGCTTGGGCAGTACAAACAAAAACTGCTGCCAATACGCCGACAGCACCCGGTGCAAATCCTGAATCATGGTAGTGCTTAGTTGGTAGTGCCTCGTGCTTAGGTTGTGCTTATGTCAGAACATACTAAGCACGAAGCACTACGCACCAAGCACGAGGCACTAGATGAAGCCGCCCCGCGGCATGGGCCAACGGGGCGTTAGGGTAGCCATACGGACAAACTGGGCGGCCAGGTTTGAAAGGTTGAACTTAATAGTTGGCTAACAGCAACAGCACAGGCCCTTGTTTTCCCTTAGCTAACCAAGCAAAATTGTCTCAGCTCTGAGTTCTCAGTTCTGACATCTAACTTCTTACAATACCTACGCGGGCCGGTTCAGCCAGCGCCAGAACACCAAACCACCCACGGCGTAGGCCACTACATCGAGCCAGTCGGCGGTAGCGGCGTGGGGCTGAAGGCGCGGCAGTAGCAACTCAAACCACACCGCTAGGAGCAGCCAGGTGCTGAATATCCAGGAAGCGGGCAATACGAAAGCCGGCCGCCGGAAATATAGGCGCCGCATCACAGAAAGGCCCACTGTCAGCAGTAGCGGCAAAGCCAGCACGTCGGCTAGGTGGTGGTTGATGAAGGTCGGTAGCGGCCAAGAGCCCCAGCGGCGGGCGCAAAAGTGAAGCAGATAAAGCGTCGCCAGAGTCAGAAACAGCGGATGGCGCAGCTCCAAGGGCCACCACTTGAGTGTGCCGGTTAGCCGGCCAGCAGCGTCACGAGCCATAGCATGAAGGAAACAAGCGCCGCAAACGCCAACTGTCCGCCCCGGATGATGTGCTTGAAAAAGCGCATCGTCGGGCTATCCTCGGGCTTGATTTCAATTTGCAGGAAGGTGGGCAATGGCTCTTTGGCCTGCTCTTCCCGCAGCTTCTCACTCCGCAGACGCTGGGCGTCCAGCAGCAGGCCGCACCGCTCGCACCGGTCGTCGGCCTGCTGCTGCCAGCGGCTCCAATAGGCGCAGTGCGGGCATTTTTTGGAAGCAGTGAGCGGGGCGTGGTCCATGCAGGCGGTAAAGGTAGGTGTAGCGCCGGTTTTCGCCTGGGCTGATAGGCGCGGCTACGGGTGCTACAGCTCCATAATGTCTTCGTTCCAGAGCGTGGGTTCGGCCTCGATAAACTCCTGCATCATCTGCACGCACTCCTCCGAATCCAGAATAACGACTTCTACGCCGTGGCTCTCCAGAAACTCCCGCGACTCGCCAAAAGTGCGCGCCTCACCCACAATGACTCTGGGAATTTTGAACTGCACAATGGTGCCGGCGCACATGTAGCAGGGCATGAGCGTGGTGTAGAGCACCGTGTCGCGGTAGGTGCGCTGGCGGCCGGCGTTGCGCAGGGCGTCCATTTCGCCGTGGGCAATGGGGTCCAGTTCCTGCACGCGCTTGTTGTGCCCGCGCGACACGATTTCGCCGTTGCGGACCAGTACCGAGCCAATCGGAATACCGCCTTCCTGCCGGCCCTGGCGGGCTTCGGCAATGGCAGCTTGCATGAATTCGTCCATGAGGGGTAATGGTTGCATTGTTTAATGGTTAAATGGTTGATTTAATAGTTAAATGGCTTAATGGTTACATGGTTGATTGTTCAATGAGCCGCAAGAACGACCAACCATTTAACCATTAAACAATTAAGCCATTCACCTAGCGCAAATGCCCCGATACGGGCAGTATTGGCACTTGTCGAGGTCGTCGGTTTTGCGGATGGGCTCCTGGGGGTCGAGGATGCGGTTGATGATGCGGCTGAGCAGTTCTTCGCTGCGTTGCTGAAAATCCTGGCCTTCGTCGGTGAGGAAACTCATGTCGGCCGACATAGGGCCGGCGCTAAGGTTGCGCAGCGAAATAATGGCCGCGTCGGCGGCGGGCCGGCCGCCCTGGGCCAGCATGAAGCGGTAGAGCCAAAGCTGCCGCACCTTGTCGGCGGCCGAGGTGGCATCGTGAACGAGGCGCTCGGCGGCATCGGCGGAGGTTTCGCCGCGCTTCACCAGGCGCAGATCGTAGGGCTGCACGAGGCCGGTTTTGTAGTCCACCACCCGCAGGCGGCCGTCGGGCAGTTGATCTACCCGGTCGGCAAAACCAATGAGACTGACGCGCAGCTTCTCACCATCGGGCAGGGGCACGTACACGGTGGCTTGCAGGCCTTCCTCGATGCTCTGAATCTGGAGCGGCAGGCCGTCTTTTTCGGTGAGCAGGCCTTCGAGGTAGCGGCGCACGAGCTGCGAAGCCACCTGGCCCAGCACGTGGTTGAGGCCTTCGTCGGCGCGGGCGTGGCGGTCCTTTTCCTCTTTGCGCAGCGCCTTCGCCACCATCACGGGCGCCAGGCCCACGAGGCCCGGAATGTCGGCGGCCGTGAGGGGCTGGCCGCTTTGCTGAAACGGTTGGAGCAAGTCTTCCAATGCCTCGTGCACCACCGTGCCGAAGCCGTCGGCGCCCAGGGCTTCTTCCACCTCATCGGCCTCGCGGAACCGGGCCAGGCGGTTGAAGTAGAATTTCAGCGAGCAGGCCAGGTATTCGTTTAGAGCGGTGGGAGAGAGGCCTTTGTCCAGGACTTCGCGCAGGGCCTGGAGCATGCCGGCGTCTTTTTCGAGGACTAGGTCGGTGGCCTCACCCCCCCGGCCCCCCTCTCCTAGGGGAGAGGGGGGAGCCACGGCGGCGCGGTTATTATCTATTGGTTGGTGGCTGTGTAGTGGAGTCTGGTTTAGGGTTGGGCCTAGCGCCAGTTTATTAGGAGTAAAAGGGGCTGCGGCTATACGGTTGGTGATGATATCGTCAATGTGCTGTAGTACGGCCGGTAGCTGCTGAATTACTGCCTCGTTCGTGAAGCGAACAATGCGGAAGCCACGCTCCTCAAGCTCGTGCGTGCGCCCTACATCGTACTCTGCTTGCTCAGATTCGTTGTGGACTTCGCCATCTACCTCAACCACCAGCCAATTTTCTAGGCTAACGAAGTCGACGATAAATTGACCGATGTGGTGATGGCGCCGAAACTTTGCACCGCTGGCTAGTTTTCTGCCTCGCAGAGCTTGCCACAAAACATCCTCGGCATCCGTCGGGGCCTGACGCATGGCGCGGCTGTATTCCTTGGTCTTCTTATAAGTTTTAGGGTCGGCCGTTGTCCAATGCAAAGAGCCATCATCGAAAGGCTCAGCATCGGTGTCAACATCAGCAACCAGCGGCAAAGGCGAAGCGTCTGGCTCCCCCTCTCCCCTAGGAGAGGGGGCCGGGGGGTGAGGCCCCACCACCGCCACCACGTCTTCCAGCACCATCTGGGGGCTTTGGGGGAGCAGGTCGTTTTGGAGCTGCAATAGGAAGCGGCTTCGCTCGCCGGTGCGGGTGCCTTCGGCGCCGGGCAGCACGTGTACTAGGTCTACACGGCGGGCGCGCTGGAGCAGGCGCCAGAAGTGGTAGGCGGTAGCGGCTTCGTGGTCGGCGTAGGTGGGCAGGCGGAACTCGGTCAGGACGTCGTAGGGGAAGAGGGACGTGTGGCGCTTGGGGGCCGGCAGCACGTTTTCGTTGCAGCTGAGCAGGATGACATGGTCGAAGTCGAGGGCGCGGGTTTCGAGCAAGCCCATCACCTGCACGTCGGCAATAGGCTCCCCGCTGAAAGGCAGGCGGGTGCGCGTCATCTGCTCGTAGAGAAAGCGCCGGAACGAGCGCACCGACAGCCGCTGCTCCCGGCAGTCGAACACCGAATCGAGCCGCTTGACCAGCGTGTAGAACAGGTACAGGTACTCCGCCTCAATGGCCGAATGCTGCTCCTGGTACACCTGCTTCAGCAAGTCGATGAGCGTGTAGCAGGCCGCGATGATGTCGTCGCAGGTGTCCCAGGTCTTGAACAGGGCCTCAATCAGCTCGTGCTCCTGGCCCAGCTCCAGCAGCTCCGAGGCCGGCAGCAGCACCGCGTTGCGCTTCACGATTTCGCGGCATACGTGGTCGAGCAGGCCGTGGTAGCGCGGGTCGGGCTGCTTGTCGAGCCACTGCTGGTAGCGGCGCAGAAACGGGTGGCTCAGCAGCTTGCTCACGGCCAGGTGGTGGTAGCGCGGCACGCCGTAGCCGGTTTCGCTGGAGCCTTCCCGGATGCCGGTCAAATGCACCTCGAACAGCAAGTCTACGAGGTTGAAGAGCGGCGTGCTCTGGAAGCTCAAACCCATGGTCACGTTGTAGTCGGGCACCACGTCGGGCGGCAGGCCGTGCAACACGGGCAGCAGCAGGGTTTCGTCGGGCAGCACCACGGCCACGGTGCTGCTGGGGTGCAGGGTGCGGGCCTCGGCCAAGAGCTGACCCGCCACTTTACCCTGCATGGAAGCATTGGCCACGCCCACGAAGCGCACGTGCCGCGGCAGCCCGCGCAGCAGCTCCGCCGGCCCGCCGAAGGCTTCCCGCGGCAGCTCCCAGCGCGTGAGGTAGCGGCGCAGATGCTGGCCGGCGCGGTTGGGCGTGTCGCCTTCCATATAGAACGCGTCGGCATCGAAATGCACCTCAGCCCGGCCTTCCTTGAGCAGCATCTGAATGAGCCGCTCCTCGGCCCGTGAAAGGGAGCCCAAGCCTATAAACACGTGCTGGGCAATGGGCTGGCCGTTTTTGATGCGCTCCGCCACGCGCTCCGTGGCCCGGCGGTAGGCCAGGCCGGGGTAGGCCACGCGCAGGTCGAGCATGCGGCGGCGCAGGCAGTAGTACACCTTGCTCAGGTCGTCCCAGAACTTGAAGTAGGCACCCGTCACCGACTGCGGCGCGGGCGCCTCGCTCAGCTCCCAGCGTTCCAGGGCCTTGGCCTGCGAGAGGTATTCGAACACCTTATCGGCGGGGGCCAGGTTCTGGTCGAGGCTGGAAAAGTCTTCCAGCAGCAGGCCCGACCAGCCCACGAACCGGTCGAAGTCCAGCTTGGGGTCGATGTCGCGCAGGATGTCGAAGAGCAGCAGTTGCAAGGCAATGGGCTCTTCCACCTGCACGCCGGCCAGCTCCACCATGTAGTCTTCCATGGCCGCCACGCGCGGGCTCCACACCGCCTCGCCGGCGTCGGTGGCCATGGCCAGCTCGTTCTTGAGGTACACCACCGCCCGCCGCGTGGGCACCACCACCACCAGGTCCGACAGCTCCTCGGGGGCGTAGCGCGTGGTGAGCTCGCGCGCCATCTGGGAGAGAAACGATTCAGTAGAAATAGCAGGGGAAGTAAGGGCCGGCGGGGAAGAGAGATTCATGAAAAGTAAAGATACCTTGCGAGGCCCCAGAAAAGGCGTCCACGTCAGAAAATGGTCGATTACTACCGATGAACAAGAGGAAGCTATACGGAAGTGCCCTATTGCTCGTCCTGCTCATAGGGTTGAGCTGGTGGCTTGTTTCCCGCCCGCGAAATCCGCCCGCCGCCGAACAAGCCACGCCTCCCGCCCCTGCGGCAGTTGCCGCTGATACGGTGGTGGCCGCCGCGGCCGTGCCGGCCGCTTCTCTCCCCGATACCGCCGATATAAGCAAGCAGGAACTGCGCCTGTCGGTGGCCGCAACGGATACCGTGCTGCGAATAGAAGGCCGGTTATACCACCTGCGTATGCGCGCTACGGCCGACTCCGCGCACATGCTCAGTGTCGTCACGGGCGGTATTGTGGGCAATGCCTTCGCCGCCGATGATGATTTCGCCAGCACTAAAAAAGTACGTGGCCCTGAGGGCCACTATAGCATCACGCTAACCGATTCCGTGGGGCGGCAGGTATTCCTGCGGGAGTTTCGCAAAGCGGATTTCTTCAAGTTCGTAGGCCCCGACATTGCCGTAGTGGCTGAGCCGGAGCCCGCCCTATTTCTTGGTTATTATCCCGAACTCGGCGGCCTAGCGTTCTGGCAGAGCATTGGCATTCCGCAGAGCGACGTGGGCGATTACCTGTTCCTACTGATGGACTTGCGCGGGCAGGTGCTGGAACTGTCGCTAAGCAATTCCTGGGGCAGTGGCCACGTAGATTGCAGTCCGGCCCCGGCTCCCAACGGCCAAGCTTTTTTGACCTGCGCCAAGCTCCTGCGGCCGGGCCGTCCGCCTTTGTCGCTGGAGAAGCCCAGGTCCGACTTAGTGCTGGCCCGTTTTCTCAACGATAGTACGCTGCTCACGCTGTATGCCTACGGCGAAATGCACTACGAGTATGAGGCAGACAGTACCGTGAAATCGATGGAATTTGTGGAGCCGCCGCAGATGCGGCGTGTACCAAACGCCTTCCTGACTACAGTGCACGGCACTAAAGTCGCCAGTTTCCGCTACGATGGCGCCTGGGAGGTATTGGGATACTTCGTGCCCCGCACCTACGTGCATTCCTTGCGCACCTATTATTTGCTGGACGAAAACCGAGGGCTGCGCCTGATCGACAAGCAAAATCCGTCCGCCACGCGAGAAGTGCGGTTCCAGCAGATGGCCCGCTTCAAGCCACCCCAACGGCCGCACGAAGTGCGTTTTCAGGTGCAGTCTGAAATGGCCGCGTTTGACTTCTACGCCGACCAAGACCATCCTGAGCGGCTTCGCTATCAAAAGTCGAGTAATCAATAGCGAATAGATTTCACCCCGGCTTCCTTCTCGCCGCCTGCCCAGCTGCCACACCCATTCCAGGAACCGTTCTATGACCAAGAGAAAGACGTACGGCAGTGCTTTACTACTCAGTCTACTAAGCTGGCAGCTCATTTCCTGCACGCAGAACCAGCCAGCCGCGGAGCGGGCAACGTCTCCCGCCGCGGATACTGCGGCCACCACCGCGACTACCCCGGCGCTGCCCGAAGTACCCCAAAAGGCGGTGGCCGATACCACGGATTGGAGTACCTATCGGCCGCCACTTCGTGCTTCCCCCGACACCAGCTTGCTCATCAACGGCCAGCGGTATAGGCTGTTGCTTTCTGCCGCTCCCGATTCCACCAAGCCCCTGACCGCAATGTTCCAAGATGCCTCGGGCTCATCCACGGTGAATGGTTTCGATGCTCGCTACCAGATTCTGCTGCGAAACGCGGCCGGTCGAACCGTGTTCCAGAAGCAGTTCCGGAAACCGGATTTTTACCGGGCGGCGGCCAAGGGTATTGTAATAGAAGGTGATCCGGAGCCGCCGCGGTTCGTGGCCTATAGCCCGGTGTTGCAAGCCCTCTTGTTTACACAGGATTTTTGGGTGTCTGAAAGTGACGTGGGAGCGCAAGCTGCCTTGCTGCTGGGGCTGGACGGGCAGGTGCGGGAGTTGTCGGAAAGCAACACGTATGGCGGTAGCGGAGCGGAGTGTACCCCGCACTTCTCGCCTAGCGGGCGGGCTGTGCTTACGTGTGGCAAGCTGCTGGTGCCAGGGCAGGCCCCGGTAAACCTCATTAAGCCAAAAACCTTCCTTGTGGCCGCCTGCTTTCTGACCGATAGCACCCTGCTAACCGTGTATGAATACGGGCAATATCAGTCCACCTATGATTCCCTGGGACGAGTAGCAAGTTATAGTCTGGTAGAGCCGCCCCGCTACCGCCAGGCGCCCAATGCTTTTGTGTTGAACCTGCGCGGCCAGCCCCTGGCCAGCTTCCGCTACAAGGGGTACAGCAATGAGCTGGATTACACCGTGCCGCGCCGTTATGTGCATCAAACCCGCACCTACTACCTGCTGGATGAAAAGCGCGGTCTGTGGCTGCTGAATAAACAGCAGGCCAACCAAGCTACCGAAGTTCGCTTCGCGGCCATGACCCCATTCCGGCCGCCGCAACGCCCCGGGGAGGTGAGACTCACCTTCGGTACGGAGAGCAGAACCTTCGATTTTTACGTTAATCCCGCTCAGCCCCGCAAAATCCGTTATGAGCAAGTGAGCGAAGAATAAAAGACAGGGTTTGAACATCAGCTTCTCTGGTAAGTCTGCCAGGCAAGCCAGTAGTACCTTCTAATAAAAAAATAAGAATGTACTACAATTCTGTAGTACATTCCAAAAAAATAAAACGATGGTACTACAATTTTGTAGTACCATCGTAAAAAATATTTCGAGTGTACTACTCCGTTGCAACAACAGCTGAGCTGCCTTGAAGCCTATACTGTCGCACCTGTTTCGTCCTGCGCCACCGTCACGTACTGCAAGAGGCTCAAACCTTAACTCAACTGCTGGCTCCGGTGGCCACGTCGAACATGCACCTTGGAGGAAGGCCAGCGGAGAGTGCTCAACCAAGAGCATGCTGAGCGGCTGTGCTAGTGAAAGCCGAACAGTATTTCCATCCTAGAGCGGTTCTCAAGTCAGTGTACCTGCCGGTCTGCTGGCGAAAAGCCAGCAGACCGGGAAGACGGCCGCCTACAGCAACCGGAAAACCGCTTTAATTTCACGCGTCCACATTCTCCTCATCAATCTATATCCATGATTCCTGACTTTTTGCAGCCTTTTGCGCCGGAGCTGGAACGCCACGCGCTGCCGAGCATCCGCATCACGGCCACGCCGCTGGAAACCGATGGGCCCGCCTCGGCGGCCAGCAAGTTCCGGGGGCTGCCGCAGCTGCCGCGCACCATCCCGTACCCAACCGATGCCAATGGGCAGCCCCTGCTGATGCTGGCGCAGATCAATCTGGCGGAAGTGCCCGCCAACGACTTCCTGCCGGCCGCCGGACTGTTGCAATTCTACGTGTCGGCGCAGGAGTGGTACGACATGGACTCGCAAGTGCTCTACATCGGCCCGGAGCATGAAGGCGCGGAAACGCACCAGGATTTCAGCTTCCTGCCCGTCACGCACTACGACGACAGCCCCATCAACTGCGAGCATCGGTTGGCATTTACACCAGCGAAGGACTACGGAGGGCTGGAAGATTCCCGGTTTGCGGTCAGGTTCAACGGACTGAATGGTTACGACTACTACGAGACGCTGCCCAAGCCGCAACAAGAGGAGTTCAGCGCCTTCCTGGACGGTAGCGGGCACAAGCTAGGCGGCTACGCCACCTTCACGCAGGGCGACCCGCGCGAGCCCGAGTCCAATACGGCACTCGATGTACAGCTGCTGCAAATCGACGTGGACGAGCAGATTATGTTCGGTGACTCCGGCGTGGCGCACTTTTTCATTGCGCCGCAAGCCCTGAAAAACCGGCAGTTCGATAAGGCCTATTTCTACTGGGACTGCTGCTAAGCCGCGCAACCTCGGCAGGAACCCGGCCGGAAAGCTCGTCGTACCCAGTTGCAGCCTTCCACCGCAACTCTTATTTCAGTACGATGAACCCCACCCAACTCAGCTACGAGCTTCGCAACGGCCAAAGCGCCGACCTCACCCGCCGCCGCTGGATCATTGGCCTGTCCATTCTGGGCGTGGCCGCCGGCCAGATCGTGAGCCTCTACCAAACCGGCATCATCAAGCACCTGCCCGACCCACCCATCGGCCCCTTCGACTCCGACAAGGTAGACGCCTCCGACTACGGCTACAAGCGCCTCGACACCCCCGACGCGCTGCCCATGATGGTAACGTATGGCCTCACGGCCTGCCTGGCCGGGGCTGGTGGCCTACACCGCGCCTCCCAGCAACCCGCCCTGCCGGTAGCCATGGGCCTCAAAACCCTCTTCGACTCGCTCACCACCGTGAAGCTAGGCCAGGAAGAGTGGAGCGAAAACAAAGCTCTGTGCTTCTACTGCCAGGTAGCCACCGTCGCCTCCTTTGCCTCGCTGGCCCTGGCCGTGCCCGAAGCCCTGAAAGGCCTCAAGAAGCTACTCGGCCGCGATTAGTGAGGTAGTTAGCAGTACAAGTTGCTCCGTACCTTGAGAGAAAAGTGGTAGAGAATAGGCGATTTCCTAGGTTCTCTACCAATGTCATCTGGTGCGCGAAACAGCCGCCTGCATCTACTTCTTCTCACATGCGGCGCCGGTCATTAAGCCCCGTAGGGGCGGCATATCGGTAGTTTCACAACAGCCAAGAAACCGCAAAGCCCCGGAGGGGCGGCACCAATCGTTAGGTGTCGCCCCTACGGGGCTTTATAATGGTGTACACACTCAACGACTACCGATATGCCGCCCCTCCGGGGCTCACGTGCCGCACTTCATAGCTTGTGTTCGATATATGACTCAACTGTACAATCAGAATCCAGAGTGGTTCTTGAGAATGACTGGAACCGCGTCGTAACAACGATTATCGTGCAACGCGAAGCCGGAGCTTCGCGCTACAGGCTGGACCGCAACCTGAAACTCGCCCTGATTATTCAGTACCTACTTCTCACTACTCAATGCCCCGCCGCCACCTCGGGAGCTGCCACGGGTGCGGCCGGCGCTACGTAGCGGCGCAAGGAGCGCATGGTCAGGAGCAGGCTGCCGACGGTGAGCACGGCCCCGGCCAGGAAGGCGGCGCCGGGAAAGTGTACGGGAGCTTTGGGGCTGGTGAAGAAGGAGAATAAGTTGGTCATCAGCGGCGGCCCGACGATGGACGTGAGGCTGACGAGGCTGGTAAGCGCTCCTTGCAGCTCGCCCTGCTCCGTGGGCGGCACCTGCCCCGACATGATGCCCTGCAAAGCTGGAATGGCGATGCCGCCCAGGCAGTAAGGCACCAGGAACGCAAACATCATCCACCCTTGGCCCGCGAAGGCGAACAGCAGGAAGCCCACCGCGTAGAAGCTCAACCCAATGAATACCGAGCGTTTCGGGCCTAGCTTGGGGTTGATGTAGCGAATGAGCAGGCCCTGCACCAGCGCCGTCAGCAGGCCCACGGCGCCCAGTGAGTAGCCCACCCAATCCTCGTTCCAGCCAAACTGGTACATTGTGAAATACGACCAGGTGCTTTGCGTGGCGTGCGCGGCAATGTAGAGCATCACCAACGAGCCCACCAACCCCAGAATAATAGGATAGCGCTGCAACTGCCGGAGCGAGCCGATGGGGTTGGCCCGCTTCCAGTCGAAGGGCCGGCGGTTTTCCTTGGGCAGCGACTCGGGCAGCACGAAGAAGCCGTAGAGCCAGTTGAGCAGCGTCAGGCCCGCGGCGGCCAAAAACGGCACCCGCGGCCCAAAGTGGCCCAGCAAGCCCCCAATCACCGGCCCGATGATAAAGCCCAGCCCGAAGGCCGCTCCTATCATGCCGAAGTTCTGGGCGCGGTTTTCAGGGGTGCTGATGTCGGCAATGTAGGCGGAGGCAGTGGTGAAGCTGGCTCCGGTGATGCCCGCAATAACCCGCCCCACGAACAGCCACGTGATGCCCGGCGCGAAGGCCAGGAACAGATAATCGAGCCCGAAGCCGAACAGCGCCGTCAGCAGCACCGGCCGGCGGCCGTACTGGTCGGAGAGGTTGCCGAGCACGGGCGAAAACAGGAACTGCATGCTGGCGAAGGCAAACATCAGCCAGCCGCCGTAGCGGGAAGCATCGGAAAGGGTGCCGCCGGTGAGCTGCGTGATGAGCTTGGGCAGCACCGGAATAATGATGCCGAAGCCGATAACATCGAGCAGCAGCGTGATAAAGATGAAGCCGAGGGCGGCTTTGCGGGGAGCGGAAGTAGCAGCCATAAGCGCAGAATCAACGAGCGGCAAAGCTAAGAAATTTGGCAGGGCCCCAGAACACTTAGCTTGCTATCTGGAAACACTTTCATTGAAAACTGCCAAAATCCTGCTTAGCTTCGTGCGGCTGTATGCCGCTCAGTTCATCCCAATCCACCAAACCTTATTTGCGTTTCGCATGAAAAAACAACTCCTCACCGTAGGCCTATGCCTGGCCGTCAGCGCGTTTTCCGCCGCCCACGCCCAGTTCAAAGTCAACACCAAGTCGCTCGGCGCGGGCCTGAAGGCGGCGAAGGCCGCCACGCTCAGCGACGAAGAAGTGGTGCAGCACACCAAAGAATACATGGCCTGGATGGACGCCAACAACCCCCTAGCGCCCGCCACGCACCCGCTCGCCAAGCGCCTGGACAAGCTGGTGGCCAACCTCGGCACCTACGACGGCATGAGTATGAACTATAAGGTGTACTTGGTGAAGGATGTGAATGCCTTTGCCTGTGCCGACGGTAGTGTACGGGTGTTTGCCGGCCTTATGGAAATCATGAACGACCAGGAATTGCTCGGCATCATGGGCCACGAAATCGGCCACATTAAGAACAAAGATTCCAAGGATGCATTCCGCACGGCGTTGCTCAGCTCGGCGCTCAAAGAAGGCGTGTCGTCGCAAGGCGGCGTGGGAGCCGCGCTGTCCGACTCGCAACTCGGCGACATGAGCCAGGCGTTGGCTAACGCCTCGTTTTCGCGGGCCCAGGAAAGCAGCGCCGACACCTACGGCTACGAGCTGCTGAAAGCACAAAAGGTGAATCCCTGGTACATGGCATCGGCTTTTGGCAAGCTCCAGCAGCTTTCGCAGGAAGCAGGCGCGGCTAAGTCCTCGAAAAGCGCTCAGCTCTTCTCCTCGCACCCCGACACCGAGAAGCGCATGGCGGCCGTGTCTGAGCGCGCCCAGAAAGACGGTTTCGCTAAGCCGACGAAGTAATAGGCAATGATTTTCTGCGGAGGCCCGGCCCGCAAGGCGGCTGGGCCTCCGCGTAATCTTCGCTCTTCTATTCGCCCAACTATCTACTTTTTCCGATGATATTCTTTTTTGGAACCGGCACCAGCCACATCACCACGGTGCCGCTGCCGGGCGTTGTGTGTGCCCACTGCGGCAACTCGGACACCCTCACGAGCACCGTCATTTCGCGCTACGCCCACATCTTCTGGATTCCGCTGCTTCCCCTGGGCAAGTCCAGCGCCACGATGTGCCACCACTGCAAACAGGTTCTGACCAGCCTCTACCAAATGCCCGTCGCGTACCGCGAGCCGGTGCAGGCCATCCAGAAGCAGGCTCGTATACCGCTCACCAACTACGCGCTGGCCTTGCTGTTCGGCGCGGGCGTGGCCTTTATGATTGTGGCAGGAGTGATTGGTCGGCTCACCGGCTCCGGGAATTCAAAGGCCGGCGAGTCAGCCGGAGAGTTGTCTGTTGTAGCAAACGATCCTTCGGATACGCCAGAATCTGAATGGCCGAAAGCGGAAGTGGGCACCCGCTATAAGATTAGCGCAGATGATGGGACCTACCTGCTGGCGCAAGTAACGAGGGTCACGCCCGACAGCGTGTACTACCGAGCAACGGGGGTGCTTAGATCCGAGCTATCGGATGCCTCGGCTTCCCTCGCTCTGCGCGATTCCGTAGCTCCACGAGACGAAAAACATGCCGTATCTACCTTTCAGTGGCATTACGCTACCACCGGGCAAGGTATGTTCAAGCGTCTCCGCTAACTAATAAGCGTCGAGGCTCGACTACCCGAAATCCGCCATCTGGGCTACCAATTGGCCGGTATAGCATCAGGGGTAAACTCCTACTTAAGTAGGAGGTCGTAGGTATAAGCTATCGGACAACTAGCAAACTTAAGGTGCGGTGTAGCCGCGTAGCGGCTGAAGGATTATAGAACACCAGATCTGGAACAACCCCGCGCCGCGTAGCGGTGCCAGATTGATGGGTGTCTCTAGCACCGCTACGCGGCGCAACTCCTAGAACCGACTTGGGGCTACAAACCTGTCACCGCTACGCGGCTACGCCGCTACACCTTGAGTTTGTAAGATGCTGTGGATTGGCCTCCTACTACCAATTGCCAGCTACTGACTACCTACTTAAGGTCTAGCCCAACACAACTCGAATGGTCCTGCTTCATCTGGCGTCTGCTGGAAGAAGCAGGACCATTCTTCTTCAACAGATTCATTTTTTGGATAGGTTCTTATTGTGACGTTGAGTTGCCACGCGTGTCGAGCTGCTTTGTCCTTTTAGCGTATTGCCGGCCAACTGCTCGGCCAGAGCCTCTAAAACACCACCACTTCTTCCGTGCCGAAATAGTACAGCACGCATTCCACCTGGTTGTAGCCGAGCTGCCGAAACAGCTGCGCGTACTGCTGCAAGGGCAGGCGGTGGGCGGGGCTCGGCGGCGGTACTTTGAAATCGAGGAGCGTGACGCGCACGGCAGCGCGGCCCGCCGCGCCGGGCACGGTTTCAAATACCACCCGATCGGGCTTGTAGTCGCGCCGCTTCACGCCGCCCACCAGAATCTCCCGCTCCGTCTCCACCGATACCTGCTCGCTGAAGTAGCGCGCCAGCTGCGGATTATCGACCACCTGCTGTAGCCGCTGCTCCAGTGCCTCCCGTTCCCGGTTGCTGATGAAGCCTTCGGCCTGAAGCTGCCGCCCCACCCGCTCCACGTCCTGGGCCAACACCAGGCGGCGTAGCCCGTAGTGCAGCTTGCGGTTCCACTCGCCCAGTTTCTCCTGCGTGTCGAAGTCGAACACCGTATTAGCGTGTCGCCGCAAGCGGAGCCGCTCTTCCCAGGGCGCCGTTTCGAGGTTGGTCAAGAGAAAATTTCTGACTTCCGGTTTCTGATTGCCTGTCTCAGCGGGCGCGTAAGTTCCCTCGGAGATGATGAAGGACACCTGCTCATCGTGCCACTGCCCTTGGTGCAGCAGGTACTGATGCAGCAGTGCCGCCACGTTTCGGGCGGGGCCGTCGGGCGCGGCGTCGGTATCACCCGTTTTTTTACTTGGCTCCGGGCGTTTGCTGATGATGTAGAGCCGGTGGCGCGGCCGCGTGAAAGCCACGTACAGCATGTTCAGCCCTTCGAGGAAGGTTTTTTCGCGCTCATCCAGAAACTGTCCGGCCAGCGCCGTGCGGGCTAGGCTTTTGGTGAGCGGCACTACAGCCACAGCGGGCATTTCGGCCACGGGCTTATCCTCATTCGCCAACCGGCCCCAGAGCAGCGTGCCGCGGTAGGGCTCCAGGCTCCAGTCAGCAAACGGCACAATAACCACCCCGTAGGCTAAGCCCTTGGCCTTGTGCACGGTCGTAATGGTGATGGCGTCACGGCCGGCGGGGGCGTTAATGCTCAGGGCACTTTTGCGCTGCTCCCAGTAAGTGAGGAAGTTGTTGAGGTTGTTGCCGTGACGCAGACTGTATTCTAGGGTCAGGTCTAGGAACCGGAACAGGTACTCGCTCTCCCCATTGCGTCCCAGCAGCCCAAACAGTCCAATGAGACGCTCGGTCAGCTCGTAGAGGCCCAGGTTGCCGGTTTCGTGTTCCCGCAAATCGTAGCCCAGCGCCCGAAACTCGTCGAAGAAGTCGGCCGCGTGCTCGGCATTGGCAATAGTAGCAAGATGGCGGGCACGGGGCGGAGTGGGAGCCAGGCGGCGCACCACCCGGTCCAGCAGCAGCAGCGCCTCGGCCCGCGCCAGCGTGTCGGCCGGCTGGTTGAACACCCGAAAGATGGCCACCAGCAAATTCACTACCTCCGCAAACTCCAACGACAGCGAATCGGCCGATACAATATCGTAGCCGCGTTCCTTCAGAAATTTCGCCACCAATCGGCTACCCCGCCGCGTCCGGCTCAGCACGGCCACATCGCGCGGCCGAAACCCGTCGCGCAACGCCTGTTCCACCAGCGCCAGCGTCAGATACAGCGTGCTTTCGTCGTAATCAAGCACCGCGCCCGGCAAGTAGCCCGACAGCGGCTCATCGTCGTAAGACCCGTCCTCCGCATCATAGCGCCGCGCCGGGGCCTCATCCTGCGTGAAGAGAATTTCCACGTGGCCTTTCACCTCACCCCCTAGCCCCCTCTCCAAAAGAGAGGGGGGACTAGCTGCTAGTTTTTCTGATGGGCTAGTTTCTAGAGCTAGTTCCCCCTCTCCCCCCGGAGAGGGGGCTAGGGGGTGAGGCACCTTCTGCTGAAAGCCCGGCTCGAACAAATCCTGCACCAGTTCGAAATCGGCGTGCTGCTCGCGCAAGCGGCTGAAGAAGTCGTTGTTGAAGGCCACGATTTCGGCCGCCGAACGGTAGTTTACGTTTAGGGCGGCGGGCTCCAGGGCGTGGTTGAGGGTGAAGTATCGTTCACGCAGTAGCCGTTGCAGGTCCGGGTCGTTGGCGCGTTGGACTAGTGCTTCGGTCTGACCCTGGTGCAGACGCAGAATCTGCTCCATCTCGCCTCCGCGCCAACGGTAAATAGCCTGTTTGGCGTCGCCCACGGCCAGACTGAGGTGGTCGTTGCCAATGGAGTTTTCCACCAGCGGCAGCAGGTTATTCCATTGCAGCACCGACGTGTCCTGAAACTCGTCGATGAGCAGGTGGTTGTACCGCTCGCCCAATCGTTCGTACAGAAATGGCACCGGCTCCGTCAGCACAATGCCCGCGATGCGGCGGTTGAATTCGCTGATGAGCACGATGTTTCGTTCCCGGCTCACCTGCTCTACTATCTTGTTCAGCTCGCTCAGCAGCGAAGCATGAAATAAGTACGGCTGCATGGCCGTCAGCAGCAGGTAGTCGCCCAGATGCCGCTCGCGCAGGGTCAATAGGGCAGCAAAGGCATCGTCGAGGACGGGGCGCACGGCGGTAATGCGGCTCGCGTAGGGCTCCTTCTTGCCCGTGGTGCTGGCCCAGTTACCCGACTCAAACACCTTGAGCGCGGTGGCCGTGGGCGTGTCGCCTTCCTGTAACCAGCGCTGCCAGTTGGCAAAGTGCGTGTACACGCCCCGCTCGCCACCCGCCAGTAGGGCCGGCTCTAAGTCGGCCTCGCGCAGGGCCGTCAGGGCCTTGGCGGCGGCGCCGGCCACTTCGGCTTCTATTAGCTCGCGGCGCTGGCGCAGGGTGCCGTGCAGGCGGCGGAAATCCTGGAGCGTGAGGGTTTGGAGCTGCGCTACCGCCTCGTGTACGGTTTCGTTGAAGAGAAACTGCCCGAAGCCCGCTAACTCGTCGGGCAGATTGTTCCAGCTTTTGCCTTCTTCGGCCCGACTGAGGGCATACTCCGTGAGCGTGCGGGCCAGCAGCTTGGAGTTAGGGTCGCGGTTCACCTTGTCGAGCAGGGCGGCCACGGCCGTTTCCAGCACGGCGTCAGTGTCCAGCTCCACCTCAAACGTAGCCGGCAGCCCCAGCTCCCGCGTGAAAGCCGTCACGATGCGCTGCACGAACGAGTCGATGGTGCTCACCGCGAAATCGGCATAGTGGTAGAGCACCAGCCGGAACGTAGCCTGGGCCCGGCGCCGCACTTCCTGCTGCTTTTCAGCGGCCGTTTCGGCGCGGCGCGGCAGCCGGCCTTCGGCGTCCAATTCTTCAGCTATCTCCGCTAGCAAGGCATCCGGCTCGCCTTCTGTGGGGTAGGCAAACCGCCGCAACGCCCCAATAATGCGCTGCTTCATCTCACCCGCCGCATCGTTGGTGAACGTGATGGCCAGAATACGCTTGAAATACCCCGGGTCCTCATCACCGAGGGCCAGCTTCAGGTATTCCTTGGTGAGCTGGTACGTTTTGCCGGAGCCGGCAGAAGAAGAGTAGATGCGGAATGTGGCGGGCATTGGGAAGTTGATATATTGAGTACCCTAACACATAAAACCAAAGTAGATGCAAAAGCTAGCGTATTCTTTCTGGGTAAGTTTGGTGTGCATGCTGTTGCCTCACCCAGTTACTTCTTGTTCGTGTATAGGGTTAAGTGTGACAAGGCTAGTGCGTTATGCAGATCTTGTTTTTCGGGGCACACCGGTAAGTCGGCATCCCACTCAGATCAATCACTCGGGCATGAATGTAGATGGAGAAGCCGTTTGCTTTCGGGTAGAGCGAATCTACAAAGGGGAGAACAAGCCTCGTTGGGTTTACATTGGAGTGGTTTATGGTTCAGGCGCTTGTGGCTATCATTTCAAGCAAGGGCAATCTTATATAGTATTTGCTAAAAGAAGGTACCCTCGCTTTAACTCAGTATCTTACTTTAGCTATTCTCATGCAACAGGTCTGTGCCTTGGTAATCAGGTGTTTTCCAATGCGAGAGAAACAGATATTCTTAAGAATATCAAACCACCTTTCCTCTGGCATTAGTTTGTGCACTGATTTAAAGCGTAATGTCTCCCCACAACCGCGCCACCATCTCCGGCTCCACCCGTGCTGGCCGTTTCGTTTGGGGGTTCAGCAGCACCCACTGCGTTTCGGCTTCGCAAAGCAACTTACCATCAGCGGCTCGCTCGATGCGCACGAACCGTTGGCACTGCGCGCCGCGCACTTCGCCGATCCAGGTGGTGCAGCGTAGCTCGTCGCCGAGCAGGGCGGGGTGGTGGTAGCGGATGCGGTGTTCCCGCACCACCCAAATGTATTGTTCCCGCTCGCCGGGCGGGTAGGCCGCCAGCCAGTGGGCCCCGGCAGTATCCTGCACCCAGCGCACGTACTGCACGTTGTTGGCATGGTCCAGCTCGTCGAGGTCCTGGGGCTGCACGGTAAGAAAGCGGGAGAAGCGGAAGGCGGGGGTGGACATGCGAAGAATGGAAAGGGAATGAGCAAAGAAATACCTAACCAAGCGATTCAGAGAGCGATACGGCGGCTGGTGAGCAACAACTTCTGGGCATCCGGGCGCCAAACTGAAAACTTCCGCTATCTTTGGGACAGTTTAAGAATTGTGGCTTACACAGGCCTGTTGAGTACTTTCGATTGAGAAGGGGAAAGCAGAGTTGAGTGCTGCTTTGCTTAAAGAAACATCCATCATCACAAGTACCATGCAGACAGGAACTGTAAAATTCTTCAACGAAACCAAAGGTTTTGGTTTCATCAAAGTGGACGAAACCGGCGAAGACATCTTCGTTCACGTAACCGAGTGCGTTGACGAGATCCGCGACAACGATAAGGTTCAATTCGAAATTGCTCAAGGCCGTAAAGGTCTGAACGCTGTAAAAGTGAAACTGGCTTAGTCCACTTCCTTTTTCGGATAAATGAAAAGCAGGCTCCTGAGTGGGGCCTGCTTTTTTGTTGTTGCTCTATCTATTCTAGGCGCGTGTGGCACGGACTTCAGTCCGTAGCCGGCCAAACAAGTTTATAGGTCAGACAAGCCTGAGGACTAGACGAACCCGAGGAAAGGGAGCCACGGACTGAAGTCCGTGCCACACGCGCTTCTGGTGCATGGCACCCAACTTTCTGCAACCCTGACCCGCAGTGAAAAGTAAAACAGGTTACGTCTTCGCTTAGGACCTCAACACAACAAGCACCGCAGGTTCCGGCAAATAGTGAGAGGCATATTGCCTTCCCAGTAAAAAAAGTCCTACCTTTGCAGCCGCATTTGAGAACGGCCACGTTCCGCGCAGCTTGTGGGCTGCCTTTAAAGAAACCTGTTGGGCCGGCTTTGTCTTCCGTCCGTTGCTTCCGTCACTTGTCGTTGTGTAGAGTGGGAGAAGAGCGTCGCTGAATCCGCTGTTTTCAGAGCATAGTCTCCACTCCATAACACAGACATGGAAAAAGTAAAATTTGAAGAGCTGCCCCTCTCCGAGGAAATGCAGCGCGCTATCACGGAAGTCGGCTACGAAGAGGCTTCCCCCATCCAAACGGCTGCTATTCCGGTTCTGCTCGAAGGCAAAGACGTAATTGGTCAGGCCCAAACAGGCACCGGCAAAACCGCCGCCTTCTCTATTCCCGCCATCGAACAAGTCGACACCAACTCCCGCGAGGTGCAGGTGTTGGTACTGTGCCCCACGCGCGAGCTGGCGGTGCAGGTTTCTGGCGAAATCCAGAAGCTCGGTAAGTACAAGCGGGGCCTGGCCGTAGTGCCCATCTACGGTGGCAGCTCCTACGACCGGCAGTTTCGTGCTCTGGAGCGCGGCGTGCAAATCGTAATTGGTACGCCGGGCCGCGTAATGGACCACTTGGAGCGCGGTACGCTCAAGCTGGATCATTGCCGCATGATTATTCTTGATGAAGCCGACGAGATGCTCGACATGGGCTTCCGCGACGACATCGAGACGGTGCTGGGCAAGATGCCCGAGGAGCGCCAAACTGTGTTCTTCTCCGCTACCATGAGCAAACCCATCATGGAGCTGACCAAGAAGTACCAGAAGTCGCCGCAAATCGTGAAGGTCAACCATCAGGAGATGACCGTTACGAACATCGAGCAGAGCTACTACGAGGTGCGCGGCCCCCAGAAGAAGGACGTCCTCACGCGCCTCATCGACATGTACAACCTGAAGTCGGCCATCGTTTTCGCCAACACGAAGCGCATGGTAGACGAAATCGTGGGTGATTTGCAGGCGAAGGGCTATTTCGCCGAAGGGTTGCACGGCGACATGGGCCAGCAGCAGCGCCAGAATACACTCGATAAATTCCGCAAAGGCACCCTGGAAATCCTCGTGGCCACCGACGTAGCCGCCCGCGGCATCGACGTGGAAAACGTGGAGGCCGTAGTGAACTACGACCTGCCCGCCGACGAGGAATACTACGTGCACCGCATCGGCCGTACGGGCCGCGCCGGCAAGTCGGGCCGCGCCTTCACCTTCGTGAGTGGCCGCGACATCTACAAGCTGCGCGACATCATGCGCTTCACCAAAGCACAGATCAAGCAGGAGCGCGTGCCGTCCTTCGAGGATGTGTCGGAGGTGAAAACCACGCTCATGCTCAACTCCATCAAGGAGGTGATTGAGAAAGGCAACCTCGACAAGTACGTGTCGCGTGTGCAGCGCCTCATCGATCAGGATCAGGAGGAAGGCATTACGTCCCTGGACATTGCCGCCGCCCTGCTCAAAATGACGATGAAGGAAGACAAGCGCGCCCAAGAAAGCCTCGACGCCAGCCGCACCCAAGGTGCCGCCCGTGCCGGCTTCACGCGCCTCTTCGTGACGATGGGCAAAAAGGACCGCCTGCACCCCCGCGACATCGTAGACCTGATTGCCGAAAACACCAGCCTCACGGCCGGTAAAGTCGGTGACATTGCCCTCTATGACAAGTTCAGCTTCGTGGAAGTACCCAACGAGTTTGTTGAGGAAATCGTCAGCCAGCTTGGCCGCAGCTCTATTCAGGGCCGGCCGGTTGCCTTCAACATCGCTACGCCCCGCCAAGAAGGTGATGCGCAGCAGGAAGGCGGCAACCGCGGTGGTGGTGACCGTCCGCGTCGGGCGCCCGGTGGCTTCGGTGGCGGTGAGCGTCGGGAAGGCGGCAGCAGCTACGGTGGCAACCGTGGCGGTGGCAACTATGGTGGCGGCGGCTTCAACCGCGGCGGTGGCAGCTACGGCGAGCGTCGGGAAGGTGGTAGCAGCTACGGTGGCAACCGCGGCGGCAGCAGCTACGGTAGTGGCGGTGGTGGCTACAAAGGCAACCGCGACGGCGGCAGCAGCTACGGCGGTAATCGTGGTGGCGGCAGCTATGGTAGCGGCGGCGGTGGCTACAAAGGCAAGCGCGAGAACAACGACTTCGACGAATAGATCGCTGACGTACGCCGATAAGGAAGACTTAGTTGATTTCTTGATTCGGCGCCAAGACTTAATGACAAAACAAAAGCCGCTTCATTTGAAGCGGCTTTTGTTTTTATTGACGGGCAATAAAAATTAGCGATTTAGGCAGCGTTCCGAAGAGATTTAATCTTGTCGTGGGCTTCCTGAATGCCTTGGTACTGCTTTTCAATGATGGAGTGAAGTTGGCCGGGTAGGCCTTCAGCTTTCAGGGCCGCTTGATAGGCTTTTACGGCATAGTCTTCGCCTCGCTCGCACTCGTTGAGGATGCTTTCCCGGCTTTTGCTGGTGATGGCGGCCTTGAGGTTGATGAAGGCGCGGTGTACGGTTCCGGTGAGGGAGCTGTCTTCTTCCACCTTGATGTTGAGTTGGTGCATTTGGTTTTCCAGCTCCGTCAGGTAGCCATCACGCTGCACGGCATACTGCTTAAATACCTCTTTCAGATCGTGATCTTCTACGTCGGTCAGGGCTTCTGAGTAGCCTTTTTCACCGTCTTTCAAGGTTTGAACAAGCTCTTTGAGCAATGCATGGGTTGCGTTGGCTTCCATTAGGAAAGTAGTTAAGCGTTGGGAAAGAAAAGTGTGCTTTCCTTTACTGCCAAAGCATAAGTAGGGTTGCGGGTGCCGCCAAAGCAGCCTTATCAGGAGGTGCAGCCCGGCAGTAGCAACCAGCTACTTTACCAGCTCGCCCATAGCCCGGCCCGCTAAATAGCCAGTAGTCCAAGCCGCCTGAAAGTTGAATCCGCCCGTGATGCCGTCGATGTCGAGTACTTCGCCGGCGAAGTGCAGGCCCGGCACGCGGCGGCTTTCCATGGTTTTCATGTCTATTTCGCTGAGCACCACGCCACCACAGGTCACGAATTCGTCCTTGTAAGTGGTTTTGCCGCGAACGGGCAGCGCCGTGTTGAGCAAGGCTTCGATGAGGCGGTTCTGGGGCTTGGCGGGCAGCTCGTTCCAGCGCACCTCACTATCGATGCCGGCTTGCTCGGTGAGAGTGCGCCACAGCCGTTGCGGCAGCCCGAACAGCGAGTTGGAAGCTACTATCTTCTTGCCGTGTTGCTCCCGAAACTCGCGCAGCCAAGCCCGTAGCGTTTCTTCGGTGTACTCTGGTACCCAACTAATAAGGGCCGTGCTCTGGTAGCTCAGCTCGTGCAGGCGGCGGGCTCCCCAGGCGGAAAGCTTGAGCACGGCCGGCCCGCTTACGCCCCAGTGCGTTACGAGCACCGGGCCTTCGTATTCTAGCTTTTCGCCCGCTACTCGCACCCGGGCTCGCGACACGCTCACGCCCGGCAGCTCCCGCAACGGCGACTCGGGCACATTGAAGGTGAACAGGCTCGGCACGGGCGCCGCGATGGTGTGCCCGAGTTGCCGCAGCCACTCGTACTGCTCGGCTTTGGGCGCCCCGCCCGTGGCAATAAGGAGCCGCGCAACCGTTAGCTCGCCGGCATAGGCTCCGGTAAGGCTTAGGCGGAAGCCGCCCGCTGGCATCGTCTCAATGTGTTCCGGGTGGGTTTGGGTGAGAATACGCACTCCCGCCTGCCGGGCCGCATCGAGCAGGCACTGGGCAATGGTTTCGGAGGAGTCCGTTACGGGAAACATCCGGCCATCGGCCTCGGTCTTGAGGCGCACGCCGCGTTGCTCGAACCAGCGGATGGTGGCCTGGGCATCGAACTGTCGAAAAGGCTCCTTGAGCTGCTTAGCGCCGCGCGGGTAGTGCTGCACGAGCTGCGCCGGCGTCTCGGCGGCGTGGGTCACGTTGCAGCGGCCACCGCCCGAAATGCGGACTTTGCTCAGCAGCTTGCCGGTTTTCTCTATCAGATAAACAGTAAGGTGCGGGTTAGCTTCGGCGCAAGTAATGGCCCCGAAGAAGCCCGCCGCTCCGCCGCCCAGCACAGCTACCGTAGGGTCAAGTTCATTCACATTGCAAAGGTACGGCTGGTAGCCGTGGCTTCCTTGCGAGGAGGTTTGCTGTCATTGCGAGGACGCAGGACGAAGCAATCCTTCCTCTTTACGCTGAGAACGTCACTGGTAAGACAAGGCCCTTAGATTGCTACACGAATGCCAAGGGTTTGTCGCTTCAGTAGGGTTTGCATTAAGAGAGGAAGGATTGCTTCGTCCTGCGTCCTCGCAATGACATAACAGCCATAAGGGCACGCCGCTGCTAACAGTATTGCAGCGCGGCTAGCACGTCGTCGTGGCGGAATAGGTAGCCGGTGACTTGCCGAAGGAGGCTGCTGTCGATGATTTTGCCGCTGGCGCCGGCTTCTTCGGGCCGGAAAGTGGGGGCTTCCATGCCCAACTGAGCAGCGGCGGCGGGATAGAATTCGCGGCGGGTGGGGTGCTGGGCGGCGCAGGCGTTGAAGGTATAGCCCCAGGCAC
This sequence comes from Hymenobacter sp. M1-2, assembly GCF_057808495.1. Lineage (NCBI taxonomy): Bacteria > Pseudomonadati > Bacteroidota > Cytophagia > Cytophagales > Hymenobacteraceae > Hymenobacter > Hymenobacter sp. M1-2. The sequence goes on along the minus strand of NZ_JBTYZO010000006.1, from coordinate 190,491 downwards.
GTTCGCGAATGATGTGTCGCAGCAGCCCTACGCAGTCGTCGAGGTGAATGAGGTTGACGGGCGCATTGCCTTGATCTAACTGCTGCCGGCCCGCCAAGAAGCGGCCCGGCGGGCGCTCTGGTCCGAACAGCCCACCTAACCGGACCACAGTGGTCAGCCATTGGCCCCAGCGCGGCGTAAACTGCCCTTCGGCCCGCAACAGGTCCGAAGGCGCGTCCGGCGACGATACTGCGTCGGCCTCGCGCATGGTACGGGCTTCGTTGGGGTAGACGCTGGTGGAACTTACGAACAGGACGTGCCGCACGCCGGCCGCCGCTACGGCCGAACCCACCGGGCGCAGCAGGTTGGGGTAGGCGCCCGCCGCCGCCGCGCGGGGTGGCACGTTGAGCACCAGCACATCAACGCCGGCCAGTAGGGCGTGCAGAGAGTCGGCGTCAGTTTGCGAAAATTCCGGGCCCAGGCGTAATAAGTACGGACGGATGCCTTCGTCGCGGAGGGTTAGTAGTTGTGAGGGAGTCGTGGTGGAGCCGTTGACGGCGTAGCCTTCGGCCACTAGCGCCTTGGCTAGTGGCAGTCCTAGCCAGCCGCAGCCGAGTACGGCAATGGTTGTAGGAACAGGTCGGGAGGAGGGGGGAGAAGCAGCCATGTGGGGTAAAGGTGCGGAAATTTCTTTCGCGGCCCGAAAACCGAACATTAATTGTCTGATCACCTTCGGGGAGAGGCGGGGCTATGTTAGGAGTTTTTTTGAACTTGCCCGCGGCTGTTGCAAAAAAGGAAGTCATTTCCCGTTCCAGGCGCGTTTTCCTCGGACCGTATGGAGCAAGAATTTGCCGCCGTACTTTTGCCCGACATCCATTCATTCCTTTCATTCCCACAACTCATTTTCACTGCATGTCCGCTCATCCCTACGCCCAACCCATGCTCCGCGACAACGCGCTCCAAGGCAAAACCATCGTCGTGACGGGCGGCGGTACCGGCCTGGGCCGCGCCATGACCACCTATTTTCTGCAACTCGGGGCCAACGTGGTCATCAGCAGCCGCAAGCTCGACGTGCTGGAGAAAACCGCCGAAGAGCTGCGCCAGCAAACGGGCGGACAGGTACTGGCCGTGCAGTGCGACGTGCGCAAGTACGACGAGGTGGAGGCCATGCTTCAGAAAACCATCGACACGTACGGCGGGGTGGACGTGCTGCTCAACAACGCGGCCGGCAACTTCATCAGCCCCACGGAGCGCTTGAGCCACAAGGCGTTCGACGTGATTGTAGACATTGTGCTGCGTGGTTCCTACAACTGCACGTTGGCGTTCGGTAAGCGTTGGATAGCCGATAAAAAGCCCGGTACTATTCTCAACATCGTCACGACGTACGCTTCCGTGGGTTCGGCCTATGTGGTGCCATCGGCGGCGGCAAAGGCGGGCGTGCTGGCCATGACCCGCTCGCTGGCTGTGGAATGGGCCAAGTACGGTATCCGCTCCAACGCCATCGCGCCCGGTCCTTTTCCGACCGAAGGCGCCTGGAGCCGACTTTTCCCGGAGCCGCTAGCCAAAAAGCTCGACCCCGCTGCCAGCGTGCCGCTCAAGCGCGTCGGTGACCACCAGGAACTAGCCAACCTCGCTGCCTACATGGTGTCGGATTTCGCTGCGTACATGAACGGGGAAGTTGTAACCCTCGATGGTGGCGAATGGCTGAACGGGGCCGGCGAGTTCAACAAGCTCGAAGCCATTCCAGCCCCCATGTGGGACGAGATAGAAAAAGCCATGCGTCGCTGAATCGCGGATTATGCGGATTTAGGATCGCGGATTGTGCGGATTTAGGGATTGCACGGATTTTGTTGACGATTGTCCACCTGTCCACTTAGTACTAAAAAGGCCTGCTAATCAGCAGGCCTTTTTAGTACTAAGTGCCCCATGCAAAGCACGGCGGGACGAGAAATCGTCAACAAAATCCGTGAAATCCTTAAATCCGCACAATCCGCGATTATAGTTTATACTCCGGGAAATCCCTGGAGAATTCGGTTAGGGGGATGGGTTGGTTGGGGACGATGTCGCTGAACTCGAATTTTTCGAACAAGCCTTTGTCGTCGTTGACTTGCACGATGAGCGGGAGCATGAGCTTCTGGTCGACGACGACGATGGTGCGGCGGCCGTAGCTGTTGGGTACTTGCAGCGTTATGCCGACCTCGAGTTTTTTGCCGGGCGTGAGGTTGTTACGTTCCATGACGCGGTACTCGCCGCAGCCAAACTTATCGGCGATGCGCTTGGGCGTGTCTTCGGCTACGGTTTTGTAGGCTACGTAGCGGAACTGCGGAAAGTCGGAGCGGAGCACGTAGCAGGCGCGGCCGGCAATAACGGAGTCGCCGGTGTAGCGGAAGCTTTTCTCGTAGCTATGGTCGCGGCGCTGGGCCGAGCCTTTGATAAGGTCGGCGATGGTACCAAAGCCGGCGTCTAGAATGCTGTGGTGCTGGTTTTTGCGCATGATGGAGCCGTTGGGGTCCAGACTCAGCGTCACGTAAGGAAAGCTGTTCGGATACACCCAGGCATCACCGTCGTTCTGGCCGGCCACCCACAGCACCTCAAGGCCCTTGACGTTGCGCATGTACACGCGCTGCGGGTTGAAGGTCATCTTCATGATGGTGCGGGCCGGCTGGTAACTGCCGTTGGCCAGGCGCTCCTGAGCGCGCACACTACAACGCAGGCTCTTCAGGTTTTCGATGGTGCTGCTGAGGCGGCTCATCAATTGTTCCGTCGTGATACGGTCGGCGCCGGGGGCCGATGCGGGAAGAAACACGCCAGCCGACAGAACCACACCGGAAAAGATAAAGAGGGCCGGCACCCGGAAAAAAAGCGTCATAGGGCGAACAAACGAAAACTACAGCAAGGCAACCGACGGCTCCAGGCACAAACCGGGCCGGACATCGCACGATAAATATAGGGCCTTAACGCTGCCGTGTCGACCAGAGTTAGGCCGGAAAAAGACGAAAGGCAACTTTTTCACGACAGAACAGGAATAGAGAGCATCTGTTACTCTCCCAAGCTCCTCACTATGCACTTCACGGTTATCACGCCGACCTACAACCGCCAGCAGTTTCTACCCGAAGCCGTGGCCAGCGTCCGGGCCACCGTTTCCGCGCCGCTCGATTTCAGCTTTGAGCATCTCATCTGCGAAAATGCCTCCACCGACGGAACCGCCGACTGGCTACGAACCGCAACCACACAAGAAGGTTCGCCTCTGCGCTACTTGAGCCAAAGCACCAAGCTGCTGCCCGGTCCGGCCCGCAACCTGCTCATCCGCGAGACGCCCGCCGATGGCTGGCTCGTTCCTCTCGACGACGATGATGTGCTGCTGCAACGCTGCCTCTACCACTACGCCGACCTCTTGCAGCGCCACGCTAACCAGCCTTGGTTCGTGGCCGATTTCCTGCGCGTCGATGAGGAGCGCCGCTACCTGCCGGGGGAAGATTATTACGCCTGGCGCTTCGAAACACCCACGGACATGCTACGCGCCATTTTCCGGGCCGAGCATTTCATCCAGGGCAACGTGTGCTACAGCCGCGCTTTGTTTGATGAAGTAGGTGGCTATAACGAGGAGTTGAGCATGGCCGAAGATCTGGACCTGTACGTGCGGTTTCTGCTGGCCGGGCACCTGCCCGTTCTGTCGCCCCACATCAGCCACCTGCACCGCTTCCACTCCAGCAACGTCAGCATTGGGGTAGATGCCGACAAGCACGGCGCCGACCTGCGGGTGATTTATGACCAGTATGCTGCGCAGCTGCAAGCCTTGAGAATAGAGCGGCCGTAGCACGGAAATCTGTTCCGCGCACGAGCCGCAGGCGAGTATCCGGCACTGCGCCAGTTGGTGCTAGCGCGTAGGAACTCGCTCCGCTCGTCGCGGAACAGATCGCTGCGCTACTTCACCTCCACGCCACCTTTCAGCACGAGCCGTACCTGGCGTAGAGCGGCTATGTCTTGCGTGGGGTCGCCTTGCACGGCTACGAGGTCGGCGAGCAGGCCGGGCTGGATGCGGCCCCGGTCGGGGAGCTGAAAGATGCGGGCATTGCCGCTGGTGAAGCCCCGGAGTACTTCCAGCGGCGTGTAGTTGTATTCGCGCACCAGCAGCTCGGCTTCGCGCACGTTGTCGCCGTGGGCGAACACGCCTACGTCGCCGCCGAAGGCCAGCGTTACGCCGCTTTGGCGGACGGCTTTCATGCTGGCGCGCTTTTGCTGGATGCGCTCCGGCTCCGGGCCTTCACCCTTGCGCCAGCCCCGGTACTGCGACACAGCATCGCCGGCCGCTACGGTAGGGCAAAGGGCGACGCCGCGTTGCTTCATGAGCCGGAATACTTCCGCGGTGCCGCCATCGCCGTGCTCTATGGTTTGCACGCCAGCCAGTGTGGCGCGGCGCATACCTTCGGGCGTGGAGGCGTGGGCCACTACCGGGCGGCCGGCGTTGTGGGCCGTTTGCACTATCAGGTTCAGCTCTTCCTGCGAAAAAGTGGGGCGGCTGGGTTCGTCCTTGCCCCAGCGGTAATCGGCGTACACCTTAATAATATCCGCGCCCTTCCCGATTTGCTCGCGCACGGCGCGCAGCACGCCTTCCGGGCCATCGGCCTGCTGGGCGCCCTGGGGTACGTCAACATCAGCGGCAAGCTTGGGGCCGTAGCTGCCCGTGGCCACGAGGGCGCGGGTGGCCACCAACAGGCGCGGGCCCGGTATCAGGCCCTCGTCGATGGCTTGTTTGAGGCCGACATCGGCATAACCGGCCCCTTCGCTGCCTAAGTCGCGGGTGGTGGTGAAGCCGGCTTCCAGCGTGCGCCGCGCGTGGGCGGTGGCCCGCGCCACGCGTAGCGCCTGCGACTCTAGCAGTACCTGGTCGTTCCAGGTGGTTTCGTTGTAGGGGTGGAGCAGCAGGTGGGAGTGGCCTTCGATGAGGCCTGGCAGCAGGGTTAGGCCCGGGAGGTCCAGGACGCGAGTTCCGGCGGGCGTTGGTACCTGCGCGGCCGGCCCAGCGGCTCGTATTCGGTCGTTTTCTACCAAGACCGACCAGCCGGAATGCAGGGTTTCGCCATCGAAGACGGCCGCTGGACGCAACAATAGCAGTACGGTGGAGGAGGCTGGGGGCGGCGTTGCGCTGAAGAGGCCCGTGAGGAGCAAGAGGCCGTAAGCGAGGAGAATCCGATTCAAAAGAGAAATGTAAAGCAGGGAGACAGCTAAAGTTAGGCCCGCTACTTCAATAAAGTATAGGATACGCCCACCTGCGCATCCCACACAAACAGCTGTTGCTTTTCAAACCGAAAGTTAAGATCCTCAACCGGAACACTATGCAGGAGCACCCGCGGGTGGAATATGGCTTCCAGGTTGAAGCGGCTGCCACCGAGGCGCTGGTAGGTCAGATTGGACCACAGCCCAAAGCCTGGCTTCAGTTCATCACTTCTTTCGCGGGCGCCCACTACGTACAGGCCGGCGCTTGGGCCTAGCGTGACTTCGACTTTGGGGCCCACCGACAGACGACCCGCCAGAAAAGCGTGCAACGAATACAACGAGTTATGATATTCGGTGATGGATCGAGGAGGGTAGCCATCGGGAGAGAACAGAACCTCTTGATACGGCTGGCGGTTGCGAGCGGCTCCGATTGCTACACCACCCCCTACATGTCGGCCAATTGGGAATATGGCGTGTAACCCCGCGGAAGCCGCGCCGGAAAATGACTTCTCGCCCACGCGCGTGTAGCCGCCGGATAGCATCAGTTTTTGGCTGGATCCGGGCTGTATCGTGAGGCACAGCAGTAATAAATAGAAGTACAATGCCTTCATAACCAAAAGAGAGAATGAGTAGGAGTATGACAAAACCGCCCGCTACTACGAGAGCGGCGGGCGGTGGCTAAGGTTGCAGCAACACAAATACCTAACTCACTTTCTCACGGGTATGCTTGCGTTTTACCTTGCTTTTCTCTGGCTTCTTGCCATCGGCCGGGGCAGCAGCGGGCCCGTTCACCAGCGTCATCTCCTGTACCAGATGCCCGGCCCCGGCGAACTTGTCAACTACGAACAGCAGGTAGCGCACATCGAGGGTGATGTTGCGCACCCGGTCGGGGTCGAACATGATATCGGACATAGTGCCCTCCCAGTTACGGTCGAAGTTGATGCCGATTAGCTCGCCGCGGCCGTTGATGACGGGGGAGCCGGAGTTGCCGCCGGTGGTGTGGTTGGTGGCAATGAAGGCTACCGGAACGGTGCCCTTGTAGGCGTAGGGGCCGAAGTCTTTGGCGTTGTACAACTCCACGAGGCGGGCCGGCACTGTGAACTCGGGATTGGTAGGGTCGGCTTTTTCCATGATGCCGTCGAGGGTGGTGTAAAAATCGTACTTCGTGCCGTCGGCGGGTTGGTAGGGCTGCACTTGGCCGTAGGATACGCGCAGGGTGGAGTTGGCGTCGGGGTAGAATTTGCGCTCCGTTTGCTGCTGGCGCAGCCCCGCCACGTAAGTGCGTTGGAGCAGCGCAATCTGGTCAGTGGCCGCCGTATAGATGGGCAGAATGTTTGTGCGGTAATTAGTGATGATGCTGGAGGCCAGTTGAATAGCCGGGTCATCGAGCAGGGTGCGGAAGTTGCCTTTGGCTACTTCGTCGAAAATAGCCCGGGCACCTGCGTCCGTCGTGAGGCGCGACTTATCGTAGAGCTGGGCCACGTAAGCCGCCCAGCCGCCTTTGCCAGTGTATTGCTTTTGCACCTCCTTCACGTAAGAGGGCAGCAGCGCGGCGGGCGTACCGTTGGCGTAGAGGGGCAGTAGCGCGGCGGCCACTTTCTCGTCCGTGGCGAGGTTGGACCTCTTGTAGAAATTGGCCGTGCCGCCGCGAAATTTGTCTACGGTGGCCGCCAACTCGGCGGGGGGGAGCTTCTTATCAGCCAGCTCGGTCAGGGGCAACAGGCTGTTAGCCAGTGCTACTAGCTCCACGCCCATTGCAGCCTCCGTCACGTAGTCGCGGGCCAGGGTGTAGTCGCGCACGGTGGCGTACTGCTTCTGAAGCTGGGGCAGCAGGGTGGCGTAGGCGGCGCGGCGGGCTTCGTCGCCAGCGGTAGTCCACTGCTGGAAGGCGGCTTCCTGCTCCTTTTTGCGCGTCACGGCGTCCAGCTTTTTGAGGCCCCGGTTTTCGCCCATCCACTTCTTCCAGTAGTTGGCAAGGCTGGCATACTTGGCCGCGTACTGAATGCGGATTTGGTCAGACGCCTTCATATCGGCATCCCACACCTTCAAACGGGCGTCGCGAATTTTGATTTTGGCGGGGTTGGAAATTGAATACACCTCCTCAACGCCCCAGGAAGTGAGGTACTCGTTGGTCCGGCCAGGGAAGCCGAACACCAGCGTGAAGTCGCCGGGCTGCACGCCGGCCAGCGAAATGGGCAGATGGTGGCGCGGCTTAAAGGGCACGTTGGCAGCGGAGTACGGCGCGGGTTTGTTGTCGGGGCCGGCGTAGATGCGGAAGATGCTGAAGTCGCCGGTGTGGCGGGGCCAGGCCCAGTTGTCGGTGTCGCCCCCAAACTTGCCGATGCTGCTCGGTGGGGCTCCCACGAGGCGCACATCCTCGAACACCTCCGTCACGAACAGATAGTACTCGTTGCCGTTGTAAAACGGCCGCACAAAGGCTTGGTAGTGCGTGCCTTGCACGGCGGCCTGGGCAATGCGCTGACTGTTGGCCTGCACCAGCTTTTCCCGGTCGGCTTCCAGAATGTTCTGCGTAGGCACGCCCGCCAGCACTTGGCTGGTCACGTCTTCCATGCGAACAATGAAAGTGGCCGTGAGGCCGGGATTGGGCAGCTCCTGCTCCCGGTTCATGGCCCAGTAACCCTTGGTGAGGTAGTCGTTTTCGACGGAGGAATGCTGCTGGATCTGGCCGTAGCCGCAGTGGTGGTTGGTGAGCAGCAGGCCCTGGTCGGAGATAATCTCGCCGGTACAGCCGCCCCCAAACTGCACCACGGCATCTTTGAGGCTGCCCTGGTTGATGGAATAAATCTGGTCGGCGGTGAGTTTGAGGCCCTTGCGCTGCATGTCGGCCTCGTTGAGCTGCTTAAGCAGCAGCGGCAGCCACATGCCTTCATCGGCGCGGGCGGCGGGAATCAGGGTAACAAGGGTGAGGGCCAGTAGAACTAGCCGGGAAATAACGCGCATAAAGAGTGGGTGGTGAGCGGCAAAGATAACCTGCTTGTGCATGGCGCAGGCGTGGTTTCTCGCAGTGTTACGCAGTGTTACGCAGTGTTACGCAGTGTTACGCAGTGTGCTAAACTCAAAACGCCCAGCCTGGAAAGGCCGGGCGTTTTGGTGCGGTAGCGAAAGCGGCGCGTTAAGAGTGCCCCATTTCGGCGACGGCCGGGGCGTTTTCGGCGTTGGTGTTGGAGGCGGCGTAGACTGGGGTTGCGGCAGCGGCTGGTATGTCGTCAGTTTCTTCAGCAGCGTGGGTTTGCTCCCACTCGCGGAAACGGGTTACTTCTCCCTGAAACTTCTCCACGAACCAGCTCAGCAGCGCCAGATCATCCAGAAAACCCACTACCGGGACGAAATCGGGCACCAGATCAACGGGGGAGAGGGTGTAGAGCAGCACACCTAGCGCCGCCACAATGGTGCTGGTTTCGATTTGGCGGTAGCTGCCGCTTACGTAGTTGCGCACCAGCCGAACCACGGTGCGGGCCACGTCAAAAAGCTGCTTGAATTTGTTGTCGCCGCTTTCTTTGCTGGCGAGCTTGTTGGCCACTTCGTTCAGCACCAACACCACCTTAAACGGACGCCCGAGCAGCTTGCCGGCGCGGTTGAGAAACACGCTGAACAGTGCGTTTTTGGAAATAGAAAGACCTTTTTCGACGAGAGAAGACATGGGCAAGGAAATATGAGGATGAAGCTACTTGTACGCAGGAAGCTAAAGTGCAGTTAGCCTGCTCCTCGTAACGCCGGAACGACTACAGCGTCTGATCTTTGAATAAATCATCGGACAACAGTTGCGCGCCGGCAATGAAGCTTGTACGTGTATTTTCGAAACCCAAGAAATAGATTACAAATAGAGTTGCGTTTTTGTAATCTATTTCTTGGGTTTTGAAAATACACGTACAAGTCGCAGGCCTTTAGTCTGCTTAGAAACGAGCTATTTGCCTCTCCTACCTACTGTCGGCTCAGCAGCTCGATATTGCTTTATGCACCTGCTCCACCTGCACCTCCAAACGGCCGACCTGGCAGCCACCCGGCGCTTCTACGCCGAAACCCTTGGGCTGCCCACGCACAGTTCCAAAACGGGCCAAGTGACGGTATCGGTGGGTACTTCCACGCTGGTGTTTCATCCGGCGCCGGCCGGGGAGACGCCCTTTTACCACCTGGCCTTCACGGTGCCCGCCAACCAAATAGAAGCGGCGCAGTACTGGCTACAAGCCCGTCTGGAGCTATTGCCCGTGGACGAAACAGGCTGCATTGCCGACTTCCGCAACTGGCAAGCAAAGTCCGTGTATTTCCACGATGCCACCGGCAACATCCTCGAATGCATAGCACGCGCCCCGTTACAAAACGCTTCCACTACGTCATTCGGGCCCGACTCCTTATTAGAGTTGAGCGAGGTAGGCTTGGTGGTGCCCGACGTGCCGGCGTATTGCCACTTATTGGCGCAGACCCATGGCATTTTGCCTTTTCCGCGTGGCCCCGTGCTGCCGGAATTCGCGGCTTTGGGTACCGATGAGGGCTTGCTCATTGTGTCGGGGCAGGGACGAGGCTGGGTGCCCACGCGCCGCCCGGCCGTGGCGTATCCGCTGCACCTGACGCTCCGCCACCAAGGAGCCCGGCGTACGCTCACGCTGCCTGGCCCGGATTGGCCGCCGGCTGAAGTTGAATCAAGCTAAGGCTGCTACTGCGTAGCATGCTCGAAAAATGGGCAATTTGTGCTACGTTTGCCCGCATGAGCCACTTTATCACCCGCCCCGCCGACACGGAGTACGCGCCTTACTACGAGCGCTACACCAGCCGCATTCCCACCGGCCACGACCCGCTGGAGCTGCTGCGCACCCAGCCGCAGCAACTGCGTCAGCTGTTAGCTGGTCTCACCGAGGAGCAGGGCCGCCTGGCCTACGCGCCCGGCAAATGGACCCTCAAGGAAATGCTCGTGCACGTCATCGACACGGAGCGCATCTTCGCCTACCGCGCCCTGCGCATCGCCCGCGGCGACCAAACGCCGCTGCCCGGTTTCGAGCAGGACGACTACGTGCCTGCCTCCGGCGCCAACGAGCGGAGCACGCCGGATATCCTGGCCGAATACGATACCGTGCGAGCCGCTACCCTGAGCTTGCTCCAGTCGTTTGGGGCTGAGCACTTGGGCCGTACGGGTACGGCTAGCGGCCAGCCGGTGAGCGTGCGGGCCTTGGGCTTCATTTTGGCCGGCCACGAAGCGCATCATCTGCATATATTGCAGGAACGGTATCTGCCGCAGCTGATAGCTTAGTGGGTTTGCGGGCAACATGCCCGCCGCCCGAAGCGTTATTTCAGCAACTTCTCACCCTTAATTCCTCAACTCATCATGGCTAAGGCACAAGACGCTCGCAAGGAGAAAAAGAAAGAGCCGGTCAAAACCACCAAGGAGAAAAAGGCCGCCAAAGAAGAGAAAAAACAAGCGCGCGCGCGCAAGCAGGAATAAACGCCTTGCTGCTCCGAAGAGGCGGCCGGTACAGCTTCTGCTGCGCCGGCCGCTTGTTTTTTTAGTATTGAGTAGTCAGTAGTGAGTATTGAGATTAAAAGCAACTTGTCGAAAAGCAGTAGCAGTTGATACAACACGTCTGACTACTAATGTCTCACTACTCACGTCTCAATACTCACTACTGACTACTCACTACCAACCCCACACCTGTGTCCCAACGTATTGCTCTTGTTACGCTGGTAGTCGCCGACTACGACGAAGCCATTGACTTTTACACCCGTAAGCTGGGCTTTGCGCTGCTGGAGGATACCGCTCTGAGTCCCGAAAAACGGTGGGTACGGGTAGCCCCGCCCGGCAACACCGGCGCCGAATTGCTCCTGGCCCGCGCCGACAACGAGGAACAGGCCACCCGCATCGGCAACCAAACCGGCGGCCGCGTGGCCTTCTTCCTCTACACCGATGATCTGGCCCGCGACTACGCCAATCTGCAAACTCACAACGTCAGAATCACTCAGCCGCCCATCAAGCATCCCTACGGAGAGGTCTTGGTTTTTGCTGATTTGTACGGCAATCTTTGGGACTTAATTCAACCTGCTTAAAACGTACTGCTGAATTATATTTCAGCAGTGCTCACACTTACTTAATTTTGAGATTATGTGCAGATATGGCATGTATTCCTACAAAGCACATTACGCCTGCTTTGCGTGTCGAAAAACCTTCAAGCGCAGGATATTACATGATATTGATAGAGATAAAACCTATAAGGATTCGCTAGACGCAAAATGCCCCGAGTGTAGTGGCCTTATGGCCGACATGGGCCTGGATTTCAAATCGCCCAAAAAAGACGATTTGAAGGCGTGGAGTCATCTGCAAAACCTGTATACGGTGGGAGTTACCTTTCATTCCTGCGGCTGTTCAGGCCCCGGTTATATTCCAGCCACCACCGAAAAGCTCATAGAATATTTGCAGGATAAGAAAGATAAATATGTAGCCGGTTTACGCTTTTGGATGAAGCGCGAAGAGCCAATAACTAAAAAAGAATCGGAAGAAGATAAAATAAAAAACGCACACCAAAGATGGGCTATACCACGTGATTTGTCCGATAAAAAAGGACGTATTTTAAATGCCGATGCTATCCGATATTGGAATGAAAAGATAGGAGCACTAGATGAAAGTTTGAATAACCTGCTACTGTCGGGTAGTTAAAATACTTACAGGGTATAATACACTTCCTTTTCCTTGTCGTGGTGCTTGATATAGCCGTGCAGCGTTAATTTAATAAGGGTGCGAAAAGCCCGGCGCTTCCCGATATTCAGCAGCTTCATGTACTGCGCCAGCGTGATGCGCGGGTTTTTGCCCAGGTAGTCGAGCACGGCCAACTCCTCTTTGTTGAGGGGCAGCTTTTCCAGGCGCGGCATTTCCAGCAGGTCGTGGCGTTCCAGGGCTTTTTCGGTGAGCTGGCTGGTTTGCACGCTTTCGTCGCGCACGCGCACGTAGCCCCGCCAGTCGCCCTCGGCCACCTGGGCGCGGTGCGGCTTGTGCGCACTCTCTGGCACCGTCACAACCAGCACGGTGCGGCCTTCTTGCTCCAACTCCTTGATTCGCAGCGTCAGCGGCGGGTCGGCGTACTGCTGGGCGGCTTGGCGCAGCAGATACATTTCCTCCTCCGCGTCGCGCACGCCCACAATGCGGCCATCATCATCCACGCCCACCAGCACCCGGCCGCCGCGCGTATTGGCCAACGACACCAGCGTGCGCGAGATACGGGAAGGATGCGTGGTCTTCTTCTTGAATTCCAACTGCTCTCCTTCTCCCTGACGAATAAGTTGCTCTAAGTCAGACATGATGTAGGCTCCGCTTCAGCTTGTGCCACCCCGCGTTTCCATATTATAACTCTCTCACGCACCAAGTGGTTGCTCTTTGGAGGGGCCATCTGGTGCAAGCCAAGGCTTATGCCACTCCGGTTTCTTCTTCCGAAATGCGCCACAGCCGCGCTGCTTCCGAGCGGCTCTGCGAACGGTCGGAGCAGCGGCCGGGCCGGGCATTTTTGAAGTAGCGTCCGCTCACGCTGGCCACCTCGGGGGCCGTGGCCAGATACAAACTGGTGCGGGCACCCTGCTCCGGGCTCACCATAAACGGCTTGGCCGGATACCACAGCGCCTTCATGGCCCAGGAACTGCCTTGGTGCACCAGCCCCGTATCAACCAGCCCAGGATGCAGGCAGTTGGCCGTCACGGAGGTTAGCTCCAGCCGTTGCGCCAGCTCAGTGGTGAATAAGATGTTGGCGAGCTTGGAGTCGGCGTAGGCGGTAAGCCAGCTGTACTTCTCGGGCGCGTTGCGGATTTCCTGGCTTGGCTCAATCTCCCCGAACCAGTGCGCTTCCGAAGAAACCGTAACCACCCGGCCCGCCTCGGCTTCGGTCAGGAGCGGCAGCAGCAGGTTGGTCAGCGCAAATACCGACAGGTGGTTGGTGGCCCAGCTCAGCTCGTGCCCCTCCGGGGTAATAGTAAGCGGCCCCGGCATGATGCCCGCGTTGTTGACCAAAATATCGAGCTGGCTGTAGTCGCGCTGAATCTCGGTGGCTAGCTCCCGTACATTAGCGATGAGCGATAGATCGAAGAGCCGAACATCGAGCTGGGCTTCCGGTACGGCAAACTGAATGGCAGCGCGGGCGCGTTCGGCTTTTTCGGGGTTGCGGGCTACGAGCACCACGCGGGCGCCGCGGCGGGCCAACTCGCGGGCCGTAACTAGCCCAATGCCACTGCTGGCGCCGGTAACCAACGCGGTTTTACCCCGGAGAGAAGGAATAGAAGATGCGGCCATGCGCGGCAGAAACGGGAAAGCGGAGAGAGGGTAGAAGCTAAAAGAAGAGCTTCCGCTATAAACGGAAAACCACCGCCCGTAAGTTTTAGAAACTGTAATCTAATGGCTAGAAATCTAGCAGCTAATTAGCCTCCCAGTAAAAATGCCGCTTCCGTGATGGAAGCGGCATTTTAGAGCAGTGGCAAAACGAGCCCTTAGAAAGGCAGGTCGTTGTCGTCGTCCGAGGCAATCGGGGCGGCCGAAGCGCGCAGGTTCGGGTTCTGGTTTTGGGCCGGAGCGGCCGCGCGAGGAGCAGCCTGCTGCTGGTAGCCCCCGCCAGCCGGAGCCGCCGTGGCACCGGTAGCCGCTTCCAAACGCCAGGCCTCTAGGTTGGTGAAGTAGAGCATCTGGCCATTCTTGTTGAAGCCGCGGCCCCGTAGATTGAACGTCACCTTCACTTCGTCGCCTACTTTATACTGGTCGATGAGGGCGGTTTTATCCTGCACCAGTTGGAACTTGATATGCTCAGGGTACTGGCCATCTACAACTTCCAGCACGAACTCGCGCTTGCGGAATTTCTCGCTCACCTGCTGTTCATCGAAGATTTCGTGCAGGCGGCCGGTAGCATCGTAAGCCATAAGGAAAATATTTTGGAGGAGTGAAAACAGTAAACCAAACGTACGAAAAAAAACGGGTTTGGGCTGCCTGCATTGGCACGGTCCAGGTACAGCTGCCTGCGTACCTTTGCCTTACGTTTTCACTTTTCTTCTCTCCCCGCCACCCATGAGTTTACCCTTCGCGCTGGCCATTCACGGCGGTGCCGGCACTATTTCGCGCCAGCTGATGACGCCCGAAAAAGAACACGCCTACCAGGCGGCCCTGCGCCAGAGCCTGGAGGCAGGCCAGGCCGTACTGCGCCAGGGCGGCTCCGCCCTCGACGCCGTGGAAACCGCCGTCCGCAGCCTCGAAGACTGTCCTTTGTTTAATGCCGGCCGGGGCGCGGTCTTCACCCACGAAGGCCACCACGAAATGGACGCCGCCATCATGGACGGCCGCAACCGCGCCGCCGGTGCCGTAACCGGTGTTCGGGCGGTGCAGAATCCTATCCGGGCCGCCCGCCTCGTTATGGAGCGCACCGACCATGTACTGCTGGCCTTCCCCGGCGCCGATGAACTGGCCCGCGAGCATGGCTTGCCTATGCAGCCCGCCGAATACTTCTTCACCCAGCAGCGCTACGACCAACTCCAGGAAGCCTTGCTCGAAGGCCGCATGCGCCTCGACCATTCGGCCGCCATCCATCAGCCCGCCAGCCACCACCCAACCACCACCGCCCCAATCGACGAGCCGGCCGCTTTCCCCGCGGGCAGCGAAGACCCAAAAAAGAAGATGGGCACCGTGGGGGCCGTGGCGCGGGACCAGCACGGCAACCTGGCCGCCGCCACCAGCACCGGTGGGATGACCAACAAGCGCTACTCTCGCATCGGCGATTCGCCCATTATCGGCGCGGGCACTTTCGCCGACAACCGGACCTGCGCCATCAGCTGCACTGGGCACGGCGAGTTTTTCCTGCGCGCCGTAGTAGCCCACGACATCAGCTGCCTCATGGAGTACCGGGGCCTGAGCCTGGCCGAGGCCTGCCGCATTGTGGTGCACGATAAGCTGGCGCCCATCGGTGGGGAGGGTGGTTTGATAGCCGTGGACGGGGCCGGCAACCTTGCGTTGCCGTTCAACTCCGAAGGCATGTACCGGGGCAGTATCGCCTCCAATTCCGAGCTTTACATCGGGATTTATAAAGACTGACTAGAACCACCTTTTTTGCGCCTATATATATATAAGGAGTAGCCAGCCATTTTTTCACTGAACAAAAAACGCCGCGTATCTAACCAGATACGCGGCGTTTTCGTCTGAATATTAATAGGTTAAGCAGCTGGAGTAGGAGCTGGCGCGTTGGCGTCTTTGCCGGCCGTCATCAAGACGGACTCCGTGGCTTGCTGGCGTAGTTTTAGGTCGGGGTAGAATTCGCGTTGCGTCACGTCGTAGAGGTTGCCTTTGACCAACGCGTGCAGCAGCATGTTTTCGATGGAGATGGCCTCGCCTTTTTTGGCGGACGCCGCGTTGTTGTGCTCTAGCTTGTGGCCGTCCATGATGATAACCAGGTTGGAGCCGATGGCTTCCAACTGGCTACCTTCGGTGATGAGCACGCCCGTATCTTCGCCTAGCCCAATGCCGATGAGCTTGGGGTGCAGAGCCACGGCCTCGATGAGGCGCCCGAACCGGCCGCGCTTCACGAAGTGCGAGTCAATGACCACGTTGTTGAGCAGCCCCAGACCGTGGCCCATCTTCACGGCGCCCTTCATCAGAGCATCCGGCACGCTGCCGCCCTTGATCATGGTCTGCGACATGGCCATAGCTCCGGCCGAGGTGCCGGCAATGATGAAGTTGGGCTGCTCGTAGTAGCGCTGCTTGAGCACCTGCAAAAACTCCGAGCCGCCGAACATTTCCGTCAGCCGCGACTGGTTGCCGCCGCTCATCATCACTACATCGGCTTGGCGCAGACGCTCCAGGTACTCGGGCTGGCGGGCTTCCTCCGGCGTGCGGATGTCCATAATGTTCACGTTGTTGCAATTCAGCATCGTGAACGAGGAAATGTAGATGCGGCCCACTTCTTCGGGAATCATGGAGGCCGTCGTGATGACCTCGATGCGCGGGTCTTCCTTGCCGGATTCAAGAATGACCCGTTTCAGAATTCCTAGCTCGAAAAAGTTGAGGTAGTATTTCTTCTTGGTGCGAGGGTTCGGATAAGTACCCTTGTCTTCATTGCCGCCGATGGCAATGAGCTTACCTAGAGGTTTGGAAGTCTTCAACGCGAAAAATCAACTAAAGGAAAACGAAATGTAAAGTCACTACCGTTGAGATACAAGCTTCCGAGCCTGCCCAAGCAATTTTTTAAGCTCTGCCCACCAGCACATCAAAAGTGCTGGTCGCAACGGAGTGGTAATTGGGTCGGGCCTCGGCGTAGAGCAGCCGGGCCCGCGCCGGGCCGCCGGGCGTAGCCAGCAAAGCCTTGTAGAGCGGAGTTAGAAATTTGCGCCGGCCCACATGGGTCACAAACCGATGCAGAGCTTTGTCGGCGGGAGCGTAGCCAGCGGCTATAGTACGGGGAAACCACGCCGCCAGGATTTCGGCGTTGCCGGATTGGGTGAAGCTAAAGGCTGCGTCCAGCTCAGACAATTCTTCGGCCGATATAGTTTGGGGCAGGCCGTGCAGAAAGTGCACCCACTCGTGGCTGCTCCACTGCCCGGTGTTCAGTTCGCTGGCCGGCGTGCCCTGCCGCCAGCTGAGCAGCGCATCGTCCACGGCCTCGAAGAGGGCGGAGCTAACGGGTGGGGCCACGGCCGGGATGCCCGGCCCGTGTACCCAGGCATCGAGTTGCAACTTGTCTTCCAGCCCCGGGTGTTGGTCCAGAAGCTCGCGGCGCAGGTAGTCAACGAAGGTGGCCGTGTCCATGCTCTGAAAACTGTGCCGCGCGAAGTACTCCTTAATAAAGGTGTCCAGCGCTTCACGGCCTACCAGGTGCTCCAGCGTGAGCAGGAGGTAGTCGCCCTTTTCGTAAGCAATTTCAGTCAGGCCTTCGTCGGGGTCCCGGCCCGCGAGGTCGAGGTGCAGGTGGGTATCGGGGCTGCTGGTGCCAAGCTCCGTCAGGGTATGGAGTAGGGCTGAGTGTCCTAGCACCTGAAGCATGTCGGCGTAGGGGCGGCCGTAGAGCTTCTCCATGATGCGCCGCTCGAAGTACACCGTGAAGCCTTCGTTCAGCCAGAAGTCGTTCCAGGTGGCATTCGTGACGAGGTTGCCGCTCCAGGAGTGGGCCAGCTCGTGGGCGACCAAGCTGGTCAGGCTTTGGTCGCCGGTCAGAATGGTAGGTGTTACAAATGTTAAACGTGGATTTTCCATGCCACCAAACGGAAAGGAGGGAGGTAGCACCAGCAAATCATATCGGTCCCAGCGGTAAGGACCGTACAATTCCTCGGCCGCGGCCACCATGTTTTCCAAATCCTGAAACTCGCTCGTGGCCAGGGGCAGCGTAGCCGGCTCGGCATAAATGCCAGTGCGGCCGCTAAGCGGCGTAAACGCTAGGTCGCCGACGGCCAGCGCCATGAGGTAAGCTGGAATGGGCTGGCTCATATGGAAGTGATACTCGCCAGAGTCGCTCCGCTCTTGCGGGTTTTCGGCGCTCATCAAAGCCAGCAATTCCGACGGGGCCTGCACGCGGGCCTCGTACGTGAATCGGATGCCGGGCGAGTCTTGGCAGGGAATCCAGGTGCGCGCCAGAATTGCTTGCGACTGCGTAAAAAGGAAAGGCTGCTCCCGGCCGGCGGTTTGCTCCGGGTTCAGCCATTGGAGGGCCGCCGCACCGGGTGCAGTCTTATACAAAACAGTAACCGCCGTCGTGTCAGGTTGCAGCGCAATGCGGAGCGCCTGGCCCAGCACCGCGTCAGCCGCGCCCAGTTCGAAGTTGGTTGCTTCTCCGGTAGTGCCGCCGAGCAGCACCGCCTCAATGTGCAGGTCGCGGGTGTCGAGGTAAAGAGCCGGAGCCCCGCCGTGATTTTGCAGCTGCCAGGTAGCCGAGCCGTGCAGGGTGCGGGCCTCGAAATCAACGGTGAGGTCGAGGGTCAGGTGCTGCACGCGTACTTCGGCTGGTTGGGCGTAACTGTGCGGATCGGGGGTGAAGTGCGGGGTGGGAGCAGAAGCGGACATACGGATAAGCACAAGCGCAACAGCCAGCCGGCCGCGCGACGAAGACGAGGAAGAAGCGGCAAAGATAGCCAAAACTGCCCGCGTCACCGGAGCTCAACTACACCTTGAAGCTGAGCTGGCGCGGCCCAGGCAGCCATAAACGGGAGCCGTACAAAAGGGATTTTGATTGGCTGCGGATAACAAGTCTATCGGTAAAACTGCTAACTTGCCGGCTGTGGCAGAAGCTGTACCATCGACAACTAATAGTCCGGGAAAGCAGTAGAATGCGCAGTTGGTTGCCAGCCAGTTTTATTCTGGTTGTTGCCAGCTTCCTGTTCTTCCTCCCTACGCCACCTATCTGCATGAATTCGCCCTTTCGTCCGGCTTTTTTATCTACCCTGCTGTTTTGGCTGCTGAGCCTAACGATGTTGGCCTCTGCCTCCTCGTGCAGCCAGGAGCAGAAAGCCAAAATAAAGGAGGCTCTGCCAACGCTCAGCCTCAAAGGAACCGGTACTCAACCTAAGCTCGACAGCGTGTACGTTGTCCGTTACATGAGTGCCGAGCCCAAGTTCAAAGACCAAGTGGACTGGGCCAAAAAGTTCTATCGAGCCCGCGACTTCCGCCTCGGCTGGTTCCGCAATCATGAGCTGGTGCCCCAGGCTAAGACCATGCTTGGGGTCATCAACAAGGCCGCTGATGAAGGACTTGACCCAACTGACTACAAAACCAAGGACTTCGATAAGCTTTTTGCCGATCTGGAAGCCGCACAGGAAGACACTACAAAACGCAACACTCTAGAAAAGGAAATTGATGTAGCCCTGTCGGGTACCTACTTCAACTGGGCTTCCGATTTTTACCGGGGCACCGTCGACCCGCGGACTGTCAAGGCTATTGACTGGCAGGTGAAGCGCAACAAAATCAAGTTGCACAAAGCCTTAATGACCATTCTGCAGGAGCGAGAAAGCACCTATCCCTACTACGAGTTCGAGCCCCTGCACTCGGAATACGACCGACTAAAGAAGGCCCTGGCTGACTGCCGTGCCCTGCAACGCAACGGCGGCTGGCCCACTATTCCGGCCGCCACCAAACTCAAACCCGGACAAGCATCGCCGGCTGTAACTCTGTTGCGGCAGCGGCTGCTAGGCGCCCAAGCCCCGCCCACTGTTGATGCACCAGTGGCTGATGCTTCCACTACCACTCCCGCTCGTACGGTGGCCAATAACCCAACCGCTGCCGCCTCCACGGCCAAGGCTCCGGCCGAGAAATACGACGCGGAGTTGGTGCAGGCCGTGAAGGATTTTCAGACCCAGAATGGGTTGAAGCCGGATGGCATAGTGGCCGGTGAAACGTTGCGTTTGCTGAATGTCCCGTTGTCCCAGCGCATCGACCAGTTGATCCTGAACATGGAGCGTTGGCGCTGGATTCCGAAACGGTTCGAGCCCAATTACCTCCTCGTCAATATCCCCGACTACAAGCTGCACATGATTGAAGACAACAAGGAAGTCTTCGATATGCGCGTTATCGTGGGCAAGGCGATGAATGCCACGCCCGTCTTCAGCGACAAAATGGAGTACGTGGTGTTGGCTCCCTACTGGAACGTCCCCTACAGCATCATCGACAAAGAGCTGCGCTACAACTTAGCCGCCGACCCACAAGGCACCCTCGACCGCCTCGACATGGAAGTGGTGAAAGGCTCGGGGGCAAAAGCTACACCCGTCGACCCGAATTCCGTCGACTGGGCCAACCTAACTCCGAAGACGTGGAAGTACACCCTTCGCAAAAGGCCGGGCCCAAAGAATGACCTAGGAGATGTGAAGTTCATCTTCCCCAACTCCAACGATATCTACCTGCACGATACTCCAAACGATCAGCTGTTCGGCCAAACTAAACGTGGCTTCAGTCATGGTTGCGTACGGGTAGAAGAGCCAATGAAGCTAGCCGAATACCTGCTGCGCAGCAAGCCCGGCTGGGACATGGCTAAAATCGAAGAAACCATTGCGGGTGGGAAGGAGATGTACGTCAGTCTGCCTGAACATCTGCCGGTCTACCTAGTCTATTTCACGGCCTGGGTCGACGAAGCTGGCAACGTGAACTTCCGCGACGACATCTACGGCCACGATAAGTCACTCGCAAAAGAGTACTTCAACTAAAAGAGTACTTCAACTAACGTTACGCGGGCGAATTAGTCAGTCGTTCAAACAAAGCCAGAAGGCCCTGCCTGCTACTATAGCAAGGCAGGGCCTTCTGGCTTTATGGTGCAATCAGAATAATAAGATTTGTTGCTGGAGGATAAACGCAGGCGACACCGCCAATTTACAATTGTATTACATATGTAAACAAGCAGGATAGCATTTTGAATACTGGTTACATTATTAAACACAAAAACCTCCCTATGTTTACATTTGATACGCATGGGATTGTGATGGATTCTGCTTGTGATGAGTGTACATTTGTTATCTAATAGGGTTTTTGCAATGGTAGAACGGATTCGGGAGATCATACAACAGAATCAGCTTACGCCAACGCAGTTCGCGGACAGCATAGGCGTGGCACGGCCAATTGTTAGCCACATTTTGAGCGGGCGTAATAAGCCTAGCTTGGATGTAGTACAGAAAATCTCAGAGGCATTTCCGGCCATCTCGCTTTCGTGGTTGATAAAAGGCGAGGGCAGCATGGTTGCGGCGGCTATAGTTACTAATACTCCTGTAACCACCACCGGCAACCCTATTTCTGCTGCCTCATCTGCTGGCCCACCAGTCGCAACCCCTCAAGACAAACAAAAAGCTTCTAAAACGCCTCGTCCTGCCCTTCAGGATAACCAAGCGCTCGTCAGCACTGCCAGGCCCGCATCCGGTTCGTCAGCAGGCCTATTTGACGCGTTGGATAGCTCCGGCTCGCCAAACCCAGCTCTACCCCGCACCGAACCTGCGCAGCGGATTGAAAGTGCAAGCTTGAAACAACAGGGGCCTGCTCTCAAGCGGTTCGTTGTGGGGACTGTACCAGAGCCGGTACCCGCTCCGTCTCAGGAGAGTTCTGAAGCCCCTTCAGATACTGCCGTTTCCCGTCCAGAGGAAGCAT
Source organism: Hymenobacter sp. M1-2 (assembly GCF_057808495.1). Classification (NCBI taxonomy): domain Bacteria; kingdom Pseudomonadati; phylum Bacteroidota; class Cytophagia; order Cytophagales; family Hymenobacteraceae; genus Hymenobacter; species Hymenobacter sp. M1-2. Next base: position 169,226 of record NZ_JBTYZO010000006.1, on the reverse strand, counting down.
CGTCAACTTCACTCGCGCGGGCTCTTGCTGAGCCTGGCAAAATCATTCGCCGCATCGTCATCTTTTACCAAGACGGAACGTTTACAGACTATCAGCCAGAAGAAAAAGCATAGTCCGATTGGTGTTGTTCATTGGTTTGAGAGGATGAGCAAATATAGCTCGGGGTGAGAGCAAGAAGTGCAATTTGTCAGTAGGGCGATGTGCTCTCTGATATCATCTTGATTGCAGCTCTAGGAGGGGCAGATAGGCAAGAGGCTTTGCCACGGTTTCGCATGAGATTAGTTTTAAAATGACTATAGATAATATTCCTTACTATATAAACGATTTTTAAGAAATAAAATGCTTTATATCATATAGTTGTAAATAAGATATATATTTTAAGTTTAAGCGATAAAGGGCATTTTAGGCAGGCCTTTCGAAATGAAATAATTCAATTTAATTCCTGCTCCACGCTGCTCATGCATCTGTAGGTGTATTGCTAAACTGTTTGCCATTCCGTTTTGCTTGGTATAGTCTCATTTACAGCAGCGCGACAGTGAGCTAACCTTCTTAGAGTTGCTAATCCGAGTAACACAGTATAATGGGGTTTTCTCGGCTGCACAAGCGCTTATGGTTTTTCTATAGCTGCTATCTGATGAACCGTTTTTCTGATGGATTCTGCAAGCAATTGAAGGAAATAATGGCAGTGAAAAACCTGGAGACCAACCATGGATAGCAAGACAATAGCCTCTGTTTACTTATGTAAGCAAACCAATTGGCTGCCCTGTTTTCCCTCGAAAAGAAACTAGCAACAAAAGAAAGCGTTGTAGAGACATGCCCTGCCGTTGGCTTGGCGATTTTCGGATGGGTGCTTACCTTTGAGTCATGAAAAAACTACGTCTGCTTTTCCTGCCTACCGCATGCGCGTTGCTGTTGCTCTCCTCTTGCTCGCAACCCCCAGACGCCGAGAAAGACCCCAACGCTGATGCTGAGTACAAGCGCAGTCACCGCACCGAAGGATACCGGGAGGCTCAGCGTAGCAATACGAACTACTAAGGCTCTGTATGATGGTCTCATGCTACTCTGGCTTCTGCGGATAGCATTGCTGCCAAAGGACTTCTACAAACAGAGAGTAATTAGCCTAATAAACGACGAAAGCCCCATCTGCTCGTGCAGATGGGGCTTTCGTCGTTTGATGAACTAGATGCTATACTAGAAAGGGGACACCAGCTACGCTGGCACGCTCACCCTAGCGGGCAGCAGGTGCGGCAACTGAATGTTTTCCAGCAACTGGTTTTCCAACAGGTCGGCCCAGGTGCGCAGGTAGAGCACCACGTCGTCGCGGTGGTTGTGGCGGAGGGCGTTGCGACGCTCGAACGGAATGGCCGCCCGAACAGTAGGATCGGAGAGGCGCTCTAAGTGCGTGAGGTCGGCGCGGGTGAAGCCGGCGGCTAGCATTTCATCAATGGTCTGGTCGATGGGCAGGCCGCTGGTAGGGCAGTAGTCAATGAGCTGCCGCTCCCAGTCGCCGTAGCGCTGCATGGCGCGGGTATGGATTTCGGCTTTGGAGAGACGAGTAATGGTTTGGGCCAAGTGCCCGCAGTTGCAACTGCCCATGTGGCCCCACTGGTAAGGAGCCTGCGTAACTAGCCGCTGAGCCGTGTCACGGAGCGCTTGAATGACGGCAAGAGTGCGTTGAGCCATGAGACGAAGATAGTTAGGATGCACAGCAGTGGCTATGATGCCACTCCCTATAAAATGCCTGATCAAGGTTTTTGTTTCAACTGAAGCCAGAAGACTTTGTCAGTTGCTATAAGCGCCAGGGCTAGCAACTCGTCGTAAAAATCTGTTTCGCTACGAGTCGCTAGCGAGTAGGTGATACCGCGCCACTTGCCTCAACGCATAGGAAACCGCTTCGCGCGTTGCGAAATAAGCTATTGCGCCAATGTGCCAATGAGCCCGATACCGCCAAAAAAACGGCCCTGACTATCGCCAAGGCCGTTTTAAAATCAAGTAGGATGCAGCTTACTGTGGGCGTCCGCCGCCACTGTTGCCGCCGCGGTACCGGCGCCGCTGGCCGGAACCTTGGCCGCCTGCCTGTCGCTCGCCCGCTGGCCGGGCCGTAGGAGCGGCTTGTCGTTGGTGGTTGCTGCGTTCTTGGCCGCCCCGAGGAGCGCCGGCTGCTTGGCCCTGACGCGGTGCGCGGGGAGTGTTGCCTTCGCGGCCGGGGCGGGGTGGGCGCCCAGCCGGGCCCTTGGGCCGCTTGATGGGTGCGCCGCCGTGCAACGGCACGGGCGCCACTAGGTGCGTGGTATACGGGTGGTCTTCCACCAGATCAATCTGGCGGCGGATGAGCTTCTGAATATCCTGGAGATAGGCTCGCTCTTCGTCTTCCACAAACGTGAAAGCCGTACCGAAGGCGCCCGCGCGGCCCGTGCGGCCAATGCGGTGCACGTAGGTTTCGGGCTCGTTGGGCACTTCGTAGTTGATAACGTGCGTCAGCTCATCCACGTCGATGCCGCGGGCCGCAATATCGGTAGCTACCAGTACGCGGGTGGTGCCGGCTTTGAAGCTGCTCAGCGCGCGCTGCCGGTGGTTCTGCGACTTGTTGCCGTGAATAGCTTCGGCCGGGATATTCGCCTTCTCCAGGGTCTTTACCACCTTATCGGCGCCGTGCTTGGTGCGCGTGAATACCAGCACTCGGCGGATGTCGCGGTCCTGCAGCACGTGTTCTAGCAGCGCCGGCTTATCGCCTTTATCGACCAGATACACGGCCTGCGTGACGGTATCGGCGGTGCTCGATACGGGCGTGACGGCCACTTTCACGGGGTTGGGACGCAGAATGCTGGCCGCCAACTCCTGAATCTGGCCGGGCATGGTGGCCGAGAAGAACAGCGTTTGGCGCGAAGCCGGCAGCTTGGGCAGAATCCGCTTGATATCGTGGATGAAGCCCATGTCGAGCATGCGGTCTGCTTCGTCGAGCACGAACACCTCAATGTGGCGCAGGTCGATGAAACCCTGGCCCATGAGGTCGAGGAGGCGGCCGGGAGTGGCAATGAGCACTTCTACGCCCCGCTTGAGGGCTTGTACCTGGCTGTGCTGGCTCACGCCTCCGAAAATGACGGTGGTGCGCAGCTTCGGCAGGTGCCGGCCGTAGGCATTGAAGCTTTCGCCGATCTGGATGGCGAGCTCGCGGGTGGGCGTGAGCACAAGGCAACGAATGCGGCCCGGCGCGTGGCGCTCTACCTGGGCGGTTTGATGCAGGATCTGTAGAATCGGGACAGTGAAAGCGGCGGTTTTGCCGGTACCCGTTTGCGCTACGCCTAGCAAGTCATGCCCTTCCAGCACGTGCGGAATGGCTTGTTGTTGAATAGGAGTGGGCGTGGTGTAGCCTTCCTCGTGCAGGGCACGCAGGATAGGATCAATAAGATTAAGGTCGTCGAAGGACATCAAGCAGAAAAGAAAAAACGAGGCTGCCCGCACGGGCAGCGGAAGTATCAGGGTACGGTTGAGCCCGTAAAGGTCGTTGGTTTTGCGGCGACTTAGCGGGGCGGGACAATTTTGCGAAGCCGTAGCGCTGGCCGATGCGCCAGAATAGCCTGAACCAGGAAGGGCAGAAAGTCCTGGCTTGAAGACTACTACCGCGGGTTAGGAAAGAAGAAAAGCAGGGGCAAGATTACGGTAAATATTTGACTATTAAGAAACGAGGCTGATGTCTGAACCTTATTGGTAAGATCATAATCTCTAGATAGCTATGGGTATAACTCTTATTGGGGCATTTTCCGTTTACTTTTCGAAAAATAACCTTGATTTCTGCTGCAGATTATGAAAGTAACCGACCGCAAGACCGCCTACGATGGCCATTTTAAGCTGCGCCTACTCACGCTACAGGACGGCGACGACCAACTGAAGCGGGAGCGTTTTGAGCCGGGCCGGGCCGTAGCGGCATTGGTTTGGGACACCAAGAAGGAGCAGTACGTGCTGGCTCGCCAGTTTCGAGTAGGACCGGAAGCCGAGCTTCTGGAACTAGCCGCCGGCATGATAGACGGCGACGAAGAACCAGAAACCGCCATTCGCCGCGAACTGCAAGAGGAACTGGGCTACGACGTGGACCGGTTGGAGCAAATTGCCCGCATCTATCCGTCGCCCGGTACTAGCTCAGAGATTATCACCGTCTTTTTCGCGGAGGTCAGCAATCAGTCGGGGCAGGGAGGCGGACTAGCCGAGGAAAGTGAGAAAATAGAAGCCGTGGCACTGTCGCGCGAGGAACTAGTGCGTCAGGAGTTCGAAGATGCCAAGACCATTATTGCCGTGCAGTGGGCCCAGCTGCATCACAAACAATAATCCTGCTGCTTAGGTGAAAGAGACCTGCTTTATACAAATGGTATAACAACAAAGAAGCCTCTGATCCAGAGGCTTCTTTGTTGTTATACTTCTGATAAACAGGCTACTGAGTTTTTACAATGTACTCGAAAGTCTGCTTGGTCTTGATGTCGTTGATGACCACCGTTACGTCTTGGGGAGTCTCAGTTTTAACAAATGGAATAGCGCGCTTGCTTACGTACAAGTCACGGTTCCAGAAGCGGCCTTGGCCTTCGGGTAGAGCCGGTACGTTGAATACTTCTTTGCCGTCCTTGTCTTTGGCTACTACGCTCAGGTAGGCTGGGTCGGCGTTGGCGCCACCCCGGCGGTACATCGTCACGACGAGCTGGCCGCCGGGAGGAATTTGGCTGAAACGGCGCTGGTAGGTGGTGTCGGCCCAGTTGTTCATCTTCTTCAAGGCGTCAATTTCCGTGAGCAATTCCGCGTAGGGACGGTAGGCTACGCGCGTAACGCAGGCATCTACCTCGGCATCCTCATCCGTGTTTTTCGTGACGTTGAGCACGTATTGGCATTCTTCGTCTTTCTTGGGGCGCAGGTATTTTTTGCGGGGCGTGCCGGGCATGTATTGCGCGGAAGCCACCAGCGTGAAAAGCAGGAGGGTGGCCAGGAGGGAAATCTTCTTCATAAGCAACTAAGCAAGGAATAGGACCGGGATTCAGTTTCCGATTCTTCAAAGGTACGCAAGCGCTGAAGCTGCACCACTGGCTTTCGACCAAAAACTCTGTCGGCCCGCTCAATGCCGTGTATGACCCTGCCGGTTTGCTGAGATAAGGGATATTTTGAAGTTGACATAACGATAATGCCCCCGTAACGCCCTGTTCATAGGACATGACGAACTTTGGGACGGGTCAAAACGGCTTCTCCTATGCACGCTTCCCTCTCTCTGCCCCTGTCGCGCCGCTTGGTGCGCGGGCTGGCTTACCTGGTGTTCCAGATGGCTTTGGTTGCAGCCTTCCTACTCCGCTCTCTAGGCGCGTTGCGGCTCCCCTTCTACTTCGGCAGCGCCGATGAAAGCTCGCAGGACGCGCGGCCCATCCGCCGCACGCTGCCGAGTGCCCGCCTCAAGCCCCGTCCCGCCCTCCGATGAGCAAACCCGCCAAGCGCCGCCGCGTGGAGGTGGCCGTTATCAGCGACGTGCACCTGGGCACCTACGGCTGCCACGCCACCGAGCTGCTGCGCTACCTGAAAAGCATCAAGCCCAAGGTGCTCGTGCTCAACGGCGACATCGTCGATATCTGGCAATTCAGCAAAAACTACTGGCCCGCCGCCCACATGCGAGTGGTGCGTCACTTGGCCGGCCTGGCCGCCAAGGGCACGCGCATTCACTATCTCACCGGCAACCACGACGAACTGCTGCGCAAGTTCGCGGGCACCCGGTTTGGAGCCTTCAGCATCGCCAACAAGCTGGTGCTCGACTTGCCCCACGGCAAAACCTGGCTGTTTCACGGCGATGTATTCGACGTGACCATGCGCCATTCGCGCTGGCTGGCCAAGCTGGGGGCCGAGGGCTATGACTTACTCATTCTACTCAACCGGCTCGTGAACTGGGCCTTGCAGAAGCTAGGCCGGCCCCGCGTGGCGCTGTCGAAAGCCGTGAAAGACCGCGTGAAAAGCGCCGTGAATCTGGTGAGCGACTTCGAGCAGACGGCCGCCACCATTGCCGCCGACCAAGGCTACAGCTACGTGGCCTGCGGGCACATTCACTACCCCGAAATTCGGCCCATAGTCACCGCGAAAGGCGAAGTCGTGTACCTCAACTCCGGCGACTGGGTGGAAAACCTGACCGCGCTGGAATACACGGCCGAAACCGGGTGGACCCTGTACCGCTACGCCGACGATGAACGGATGCAGCACCCCGCCACCGACGAAACCGAAGCCGACGAAGCAGACACCGCCGCCGATACCCCAGTTGACGCGCTACTCGCTGGCTTGCTAGCCGAGTTTCAGCTGCAAAAACCAGTAAATAATGAAGAATGAGGAAGGAAGAATGAGGAATTACTGAATGGCTACTAGAACCCCAACAGGGCACTACTGAAGGTCCAATTCCTCCTTCTCAATTCTTCATTCCTCATTCCCAATTCTTCATTAAACCAAATGCCGCGCATACTTTACGCTATTCAAGGTACCGGTAATGGCCACCTCAGCCGCGCCCTCGATATTGTTCCGCTCTTGCAGCAACGGGCCTCCCGGGTAGATGTGCTGGTGAGCGGCCCGCCGGCCGACATCACCCTGCCATTTCCGGTGCGCTACCGCTGCCACGGCATGGGCTTCATCTTCGGCAAAAAAGGCGGCGTCAACTTCGTCAAGACGTTCTGGCAGATGAATTCTGCGGCCTTTCTGCGCGAGGTACGCTTACTACCAGTGGAGAGCTACGATCTGGTGATCAGCGACTTCGAGCCGGTATCGGCGTGGGCTTGTCGGCGGCACGAGCGGCCGTGCATTGCGCTGAGCCACCAGAGCGCCGTGCTCAGTGAGTTCGCGCCCCGGCCCAAAAACGACGACCTCGTGGGGCGGGCCGTGCTGCGCCACTACGCGCCGGCTACGCAGCACTACGGGTTTCACTTCGAGGCCTACGAGCCTCACATCTATACGCCCGTTATCCGCCAGCAAGTGCGCGCCCTCACGCCCCAAAATGAAGGGCACTACACGGTCTATCTGCCGGCTTTCGACGAAGCAACGCTGGTGAGTCGGCTGCGCTACCTGAGCCGCTCGGTGCGCTGGGAGGTGTTCAGCAAGCACAGCCGGCAGGAGTCGGAGCACGGCAACGTGCTGGTGCGCCCGGTGAGCGGCGCGGCTTTCCTCGACAGCCTGGCTCGCAGTGCCGGCGTACTGTGCGGAGCCGGTTTCGAGACGCCCGCCGAGGCGCTGTACCTGGGCAAGAAGCTGCTGGTGATACCCATGAAGAATCAGTATGAGCAGGCTTGCAACGCCGCCGCGCTGGCTGCTATGGGCGTACCAGTAGTAAAAAGTCTTAAGGATAGGTTTCTCTCGACGATGGATGAGTGGTTGGTTAATGGCCAGCCAATTCCCGTCAACTACCCCGATAACACCGGGGCTATACTAGACAAGCTGTTAGCGGAAGTAGGCGTAGGAGCCGTGCATTAACCCACCCGCATCCTGGACCAAGCGAAGCGTTTTCCCACTGAACGTTCCTCAACGCAACGTTTTGTGGGAAAAATACTTCGTTCGGCCCGGGATGCCGTATTTATCACCTCATCACCTCATCACCTCATCACCTCATCACCTCATCACTTCGAATGCTGCCTGCTGCTTTCTTTCCCCCAACTACGCCCGAATTATTTTCTCGTCCGGACTTCGGGGCCGGTTTCCACTGGGGGGTATCGGCGGCAGCATACCAGATAGAGGGGGCGTGGAATCTGGATGGCAAGGGCCCGAGTATCTGGGACGAATTCGTGCGCCGGCCGAAACGCATTAAGCGCGGGGAAACTGCCGATGTGGCCACCGACTTCTACCACCGCTGGCCGCAGGATCTGGACTTGATGCACCAAATGGGTATTCCAAATTTCCGCTTCTCGTTGTCCTGGTCGAGGATTATGCCGGAAGGTAAAGGAGCAGTCAACCAAAAGGGCATAGACTTCTACGACCGGCTGGTGGATGGTTGTTTGGAACGCGGCATCACGCCCTGGCCCACGCTGTATCACTGGGATTTGCCGGCCGCTTTGCAACACCAAGGCGGCTGGACCAACCGGGCGGTAGTAGGCTGGTTCTGCGACTACTCCCAGCGCGTGGCCGCCCGCCTGGGCGACCGGGTGCAGCACTGGATGGTGCTCAACGAACCGATGGTGTTTACCGGCGCTGGGCATCTGTTGGGCATACATGCGCCGGGCCGCCGTAGTCTGGGCGCTTTTCTGGCTGCTACCCACCACGCCGCACTGGCGCAAGCCGAAGGCGGCCGGGCACTACGAGCCGTGCTGCCCGCTACGGCGCACATCGGCACCACGTTTTCCTGCTCCTACGTCACGCCCTGGCGCGAAAACCACATCCGCGACGCCCGTGCCACCCGCCGCGCCGATGCGTTGCTCAACCGCCTGTTCGTGGAGCCGGCACTGGGCTTAGGCTATCCGGTGGCCGATGCCCCCATATTAGGCTGGCTGGACCGCTACATGAAGCCCGGCGACGACGCACTGTTGCCATTCGACTTCGACTTCTTGGGCGTGCAGAACTACACGCGCGAGGTGGTGCGCCACGCGCCGTACGTGCCCCTGCTTTGGGCCGCGCTGGTTGGAGCCGCCCGCCGCGGTGTGCCGCACACCGATATGGGTTGGGAAGTGTACCCGGAAAGCCTGTATTATATGTTGAAGAAGTTTGGCGCCTACCCCAATGCGCCGCGGCTGCTGGTGACCGAAAACGGCTCGGCTTTTCCTGACCTGCGTCCCGCTGGCGGGCGCCTGCCCGACCACGGCCGCCGAGCATTTATGCAAGCCTGCATCGGACAAATGCTGCGCGCCCAGCGGGAAGGGGTGCCCGTGGATGGGTACTTCGCCTGGTCCTTTACGGACAATTTTGAGTGGGCCGAAGGCTACGGGCCGCGCTTCGGGCTGGTGCACGTGGAGTACGAAACCCAGCGCCGCACCGTGAAAGACTCCGGCCGCTGGTACAGCCGCCTACTAGCTGGCGAAAAAGTGGGGACGGCAGCTGAGCTTCATAATTCAGTAACCACCTCATAAAGTTGCCGTAACAGTGCTCGGGTAGCTTTGACGCATCTTTTTACCAAGCCTTTTTCGGATGCGTCAATCACTACTTTTGAAAGTTGGGGGGCCTGTGTTGCTGCTTGCCCTGAGCGTGGGCGCTGCTACGGCCCAAAATGTGCGCCAGGGTTTTGAAGGAGCCGCGACGGATACGTGGAGCTTCACGGCTACCCCGGCCACCTACAACGCTCCCGCCGACAACGACCAGTGGGCGGCCCTGCCCACGGTAGGTACTACCGGCTCGGCGGGCACCGCGGCTACGCCAGCAGCGGAAACGCAGCTTTGGGGCATGCGTGACCTAGAAGGTCCGCTCACCGGCAACGCCTCGGTATGGCATTTTCTGGATTTCGCGCCCGTTGCCATTCAGAGCGGCGCTACGGCCGCCAACACGGTATCGTTCCAGTATTTCAGTAATGCCTTCGACGCGGCCGATTCCCTAGCCTACGTGGTGGTGTTCGACAATGGCACCGCTTGGCCGGCCACCAAAACCTACACCCAGCTCAACAAGGATACCCGCGCCTACCAGACCGTGACGGTGCCCATTCCGGCCTCGGCTACGGCGGTGCGCCTGCGCCTGGCGGCCCGCCAGAACGGCAACGACGACTGGGCCGCCTGGGATGAGGTAATCCTAAGCCGCTCCAACACTCCCGTGGTGCCCACGCTCCGGCTGGTGGCGGCTACAGCCGTGGTGAATGAAAACGCGGGTACGGTCAGTATTCCCGTGAGCATCGTGAACCCCGGCGCGGCGGCTAGCACCGTGCAGGTGGCGCTGGTGGCTGGTCTTGGCACGGCTACAGCTGGGCAGGACTTCACGTACGCCGCCTCACAGACGCTGACTTTCCCGGCCGGCGTTACCACCGACCAAACGCTCACCTTCCCGCTGAGTGATGACGCGCTGGCCGAAGGGGCCGAGTACTTCACGCTTCGGCTGCAAAACCCCACCAATGCCACGTTGGAAAGCGGCAAAACCGAGGTGCTGGTCTACATCAAGGACAACGACAGCCAGGCCCCGGCGCAAGCGCGTAACCTCACGCTCAGCCGCCTCGGTTCCTACCAAAACGGTGCGGCCGGCACCAATTCGGCCGAAATTGTGGCGCATGACCCTACCACGCAGCGGCTGTACGTGGCTAACTCCGTGGGCCGCAAGCTCGACATCCTGAGCCTCGCTACCCCGGCTACCATCACGTCCGTGGCTTCCATTGACATTTCCAGTTACGGCAACATCAACTCGGTGGCGGTGCGCAATGGAGTGGTGGCCTGCGCCATCGAAAACACCGACCCGCAGCAGAACGGCAGCGTGGTGCTCTTCGACCAGAACGGCACCTTCCTGAAGCAGGTGACGGTAGGGGCCCTGCCCGATATGATTACCTTCTCGCCCAACGGTCAACTCATTCTCACGGCCAACGAGGGCGAGCCGAAGTCGGACTATAGCGTGGACCCCGAGGGCTCGGTTTCGGTAATTGACTTCAGCGGCGGCGTGGCCGGCCTCACCCAGGCCAGCGTAACCACCGTGGGCTTCACGAGCTATAACCCGCAGGCGGCGCAGCTGCGCGCGGCGGGCATTCGGATCTACGGTGGCACTGCTGCCGCGCCCAGCACCGTGGCCCAGGATCTGGAGCCGGAGTACGTGGCTGTATCGGCCGATTCGCGGCAGGCGTACATCACGTTGCAGGAAAACAATGCCATTGCGACGCTGGATCTGACTACCAAGCAGTTCACGGCCTTGCGGCCGGTGGGCTACCAAGACCACAGCCAGGCTGGTTTCTCGCTCGATGCTTCCGACCAAACCCCGGACGTGCTACTGGTCAACTGGCCTATCAAAGGCATGCGCCAGCCCGATGCCCTGGCTGCTTTTGAAGTGGCCGGCCAGCGCTACCTGATTACGGCCAACGAAGGCGACGCCCGCGAGTACAACGCGTTGGAAGAAGCCGTGCGCCTCGGCGACGCCGGCTATCGGCTCGATGCCACGGCCTTCCCCACGGCTTCGGTGCTGAAGAACGCCCAGGTGCTGGGCCGCCTCAACGTAACCAACAGACTCGGCGACACCGACGGCGACGGTGACTTCGACGAAATCTACGCCTTTGGGGGCCGCTCGTTCAGCATCTTCAATGCCAGCACCGGCGCCCTGGTTCACGACAGTGGCGACTTGCTGGAGCGCGTCACCAGCACCGACGCTACTTACGGCGCCATCTTCAACGCCAGCAACACCACCGGCAACCCCAGCCGCAAGAACCGCTCCGACGACAAAGGCCCCGAGCCCGAAGGCGTCACGACGGGCATGATCCGCGACACCACTTACGCCTTCGTTTCGCTGGAGCGCATTGGGGGCGTGGCCGTGTTCAACGTGAACAACCCCGCCCAGCCGCGCCTGGTGCAGTACGTCAACAACCGCTCCACCACCACTGGCACCGGCGACCAGGGCCCGGAAGGGGTGATATTCATCTCGGCCGCCAACAGCCCCACCAACCAGCCGCTACTGCTGCTAGCCAATGAAGTGAGCAGCTCGGTTTCTGTGTACGGCATCCAGACTCGCGGCGTGCTCAGCACCAAGGCGGGCCGCAATGCCGCGCCGCTGCACCTGTACCCCAACCCGAGCCAAGGCGGCCGCGTGCAGCTGAGCCGTGCTGTCAACGGCACCTTGCACGACGTGCTGGGCCGCCCCGTGCGGGAGCTGCGCAAAGCCAGCCAGCTGGAAACCGCCGGCCTCGCGCCGGGCGTGTACGTGCTGCGCGCCGACGATGGCGCCAGCTCGAAGCTGGTGGTGCGCTAAGCTACTGCCCCTTCGCTTCTTGAAATGCAAAAGTCCCGGCCGCTAAACGGCCGGGACTTTTCAGTAGCTAACCCAAGTTGCGGACTAGAGTTAGGAGCTAGTTCCCCTCCTTGGAAAGGAGGGGCTAGGGGTGGTTGATTTACGCTAGAACGGTTTTTAGAACTAGCTCTAGAACCTGTTCAAGGACGGTCAGCCACCCCTAGCCCCTCCTTAAAAAAGGAGGGGAACTAGCTCCTAGCTCTAGTTTTTAGTTGTCCGCAACTTGGGTTAGCTACTCCACGTTGCGGGCTAGCCGCGTAGCGGTGGAAGGCTTGTAGAACACCCGGCCTCGTAACGACCTCGCGCCGCGTAGCGGTGCCAGAGTGGCGGGCGTCTCTGGCACCGCTACGCGGCGCAATATTCCGAACCTACCGGGACTACAAACCTTTAGCCGCTACGCGGCTAGTCCGTAACGTGGGGTAGATAGCGGTTTCGCGGTTCTAGATCTATGAAAGCTGCCTTCAAAATAGGAATGACACTGGTAGAGCACTCCGTCATTCAGGCACCGGGGATGCTACGCGCCAATCCGCTCTAGTACGTGCAGCGTGCTGTCGGGCACGGAGTCTTGGTAGTCGCCTTCTTCGTTGAACGTGTCGGTGACGGATTGGAGAATCAGAAAGTCCTTTTCGAAAAACCAGTGCAGGCTTTGGACAGAATCCCGGTCGGTGTCAACTAAATCGAGGATGTCGCGTTGCGGATTAATCTCCCAATAGTCAATGCGAAAGGTAAATGTGTCGGCGGCTCCCAGGCCCCTGACGCGCAGGTTAGGCAGCAACTGCACCACCTGCTTGGTGGTGGTATCGCGGTAGGTGCCGGCTAGCAGATGTTGCGCGAAATAGCGCTGCAAGGCCGCTTCTGAAGTAGGGAAATCCGTTTTTCGGCGAAAGAAAAGGTAGGTGCGCGGATCGGCCCGCTCCTTCTCGTCGGCGGCGGAGTTCCAGCGTTCTTTCAGCTCCAGGCATTCCTGCTGATTTCGGCGCGTGCGCTTGATTTCCCAGTACTGCCCAAAAACGGCGGTGTCGGGGTCAGTGCCCGCACGGTAGGTGTTGGGTCCGGTAGCACGTACCGGCAGGCGGGCCGATTCGTGATACCCCACGAACGCGCAGGTGTCCGGGTGTTCGGGCGAGAAATCCAGCAGGTAAGCCATGCTGGCGCAGGTTCCGGCGTATTTGTAAATGGTTCTTTCCAAAACGGTGGAGTCGGTATAGGCAGTATAGTACCACTTGCCCCGCAAGCCCGTGGGCTGCTGGGCGGGCGTTTGGTTTTGGTCGGATGGCTGTTCTTGGTTGGACGAGCAGCCGCAGAGAAATAGGAGGAGGCCGAGTAGAAGGTGCTTCATTGAATAGGGAAGAGGGATGGCGAAGTAAGAGGCACGCCTGCCAAGCAAGGTAGGGCTGCGCCATAGCGGTAAATGTAGCGGAACGGGGCTCAGCAACCAGAGAAAACAGCGGCTATCAGCGCGGATACGCCCACGGACGCTTACATTGTTGCCTCAAGTATTTCGCGTCGATGCTGCTCACCATCTCCACCACCCACCAGCCCGCCACCGACCTGGGCTACCTGCTGCACAAGAATCCCGCGCGGCTGCAATCCATTGATATTGCCTACGGGCAGGCCCACGTTTTCTACCCCGAAGCCACTGCCGCGCGCTGCACCGTGGCCCTGCTGCTCGACATCGACCCGATTGGGCTGGTGCGCAACCACCGCGGCCCGGCCGGCGAAGGATTCGCGCTGGAACAGTACGTGAATGACAGGCCCTACGCGGCTTCTTCCTTTCTGAGCACCGCGCTGGTGAAGGCCTTCAACACGGCGCTGAACGGCACCTGTAAGGACCGCCCGGAGCTGCCCGACACGCTGCTGCCCCTCGAAGCCGCCGTGGCGGCCCTGCCGGCCGCCAATGCCGAGCAGCTCCGGCGCCTGTTTCTGCCCCTGGGCTACGAAGTCGAAACCGAGGCCCACCCGCTCGACCCTACCGTGCCGGAGTGGGGCGAGAGCCGCTACTTCACGCTGCGCCTGCGCCACCCGGCCCTGCGCCTGCGCGAGCTGCTTAGCCACCTCTACGTGCTCATTCCCGTGCTGGACCGCGGCGACAAACACTACTGGATCGGCGATGGCGAAGCCGACAAGCTGCTACGGCGCGGCAGCGAGTGGCTGCCCCGCCACCCCGACCGGGAATTCATCACCCGCCGCTACCTGCGCTTCGCCGAGTACGTGAACCCCACGCTGGAACGGCTGCTGGAAGGGGATGAGGGTACCGCCGGGCTGCCGGAACCGCTTACCGGTTGGCCGTCGGCAGCTACGGAAATGCCGAAATACCGTGTCGACAACTCAGCAGGCCCTACCGCAACTCCGGTAGCCCCTCCCGACAACTCAGCAGGCCCTTCACAAACTCCGGAAGCGCCCGCCAAGTACTCGGCGGGCGCTTCCGGGACGACAAATACGTCTGCCGAGTACGCGGCGAAGGCGACTGAAACGCCTTTCCTCGCCGCCGATACGCCGCAACGGGCGGCTCAGTCCCTCCACGATCTGCGCCTTGACCACGTGGCCGCGGAAATCCGGCGTTTGGGTGCCAAGCGGGTGCTGGACCTGGGCTGCGGTGAAGGCAAACTGCTGCGCCGGCTGCTGCAAATCCCGCACGTAGAGCACGTGTTGGGCATGGACGTTTCGCACCGGGAGCTACAGCGGGCCCACGAGCGGTTGCATGTGGCCGAGATGCCCCCGCGCCAGCGCGAGCGGCTCACGCTGCTGCAAGGCTCCTTGCTCTACCACGACCCGCGCCTGGCAGGCTACGACGCGGCGGCCGTAGTGGAGGTTATTGAGCACTTGGATGAGGGCCGGCTGGCGGCGTTTGAACAAGTGGTTTTTGCCCGCGCCCGGCCCGGTGCCGTGCTCGTCACCACCCCCAACGCCGACTACAACCAGCGCTACGAAACCCTCTCCGCCGGCGAGTTCCGCCACGCCGACCACCGCTTCGAGTGGACGCGGGCGCAGTTCGCGGAGTGGGCTGCGGGAGTGGCTGGGCGCCACGGCTACCGCGTGCGGGTGGAGCCGCTAGGGCCGGAGGCGGAAGGAGTAGGGGCTCCGTCGCAGCTGGCGGTGTTTGAAATGGGCGGGTAAACTACGTGCCGCGCCGGTTGCCGGGCAGGCGGCTTTCCGCCGCCCGCCCGGTCGTCGTTGAAACGAGGCTAGTACAACATCAACATCTTAATTGAAGAGAATGAAAAACGTTTTACTCGCCGTTTTCTGGCTGACTTCCTTATCCGCGTTTGGACAAGACGCCGGCATTTCTGGCGCGGGCTACTCGAACCGCAAACTATCTGTCGGGCTGTTCGGTACCTACAAAGCAGTGGGCCTGCAATCGGACTACCGCTTCACCGAGCGTTGGGGCGTTAAAGTGGCCGGCGCCCGGCAATTCGACTACGACCGGAAGTACGAATACGGCCTGGCGGGCATAGGGCTGCTCACGTATTATCTGCCCACCCGCTCGAAGCTGGTGGAGCCGCTTGTGGGCCTGGGCGCCGTCTGCTCCTCCTACCATTGGGCGCTGGCCGGCAACAGCGGCGTGCTTACCGACTGGAACGTGGGTGGCGGGTTTGGCGCCAACCTGCGCTTCAGTGAGCGTTTCCGAACGGGCGTGAACCTGCTGCTGGTTAACGGCTATCGGGCGGAGTATAAGTATGACGCTGCGGACATGGTGGTGACGGGCCGTCGACTGGTGGCTTTTCCCACTCTAACGCTGGACGTGCTGCTGTAAAGTGCCCGCTGTTAGCAGCTTATTCAAACTCGAATAAGCTTTCCGGGGAAACTTCCGCCGATACTAGGTCCAGCGTCCGGCCCCCGTGCAGCAGAACCTTGGTGCCGAAATAATCGGCCATGATTCGGCCTCGGTGCTGGTAAGCTTGTATTCTGTGCTCTAGTGCGCCCGTATCGGCGTTGATAACATATTCTTCTCCCCAGGCATTCTTTTCGGTGGCGCTGACTGGTAGGCACAGCAGGCGGTTGTCCTCGGAAACGAAAATGGAGGAGGCGGAAATTCGTCCGTCTTTTGGGCCGAGCGAATTAAAATCAACTTGCCATATACGCTCAAAATTTCTGTTGTAACAGCACAATTTATTATCAATGGTGATAAAGAATAGCCTCTGATAATCGCGCGAAAATTTAAGCTGTGTAATTCTGGAATTCACCGGGAAAGAATGAGTGGACGTGTTGCCCGTCGCGTAATCGAAACTATAGCAGACGTTATTTTGAATTTCACTAGGCGCATAAAACGAATTGGTAAGAATATCTAAGTCGCCCCGGAATAAACGGATATTCTTGGGCATTTCGGCCGTCTTGGCTTGTGCAGCCAGATCGAGGCAAAACGGCTTCTTGTTATTTACCACGAGCAACAGCTTCTGCGAAGTGTGGTCAAGTTTGGCATCGTACACGAAATAGTCTCGCGTGGAGAAGACAACTGCTTGTGTTGCTCGGTCTACAACGATAAGCTCCTTTTTATTGGTGCCACGGTACACGCAATCTTTCGTGAGTAAGAATAGCGTGCCATCGTTGGAAATATCCACGGCCGTGTAGTTCTGGTATTGCTCCCAGACTTCCTTATGCTGCGTGTTAAAATCGTAGAATAAAAAATGCTCGTGCGAGTATTTCTGATTTTCAAATAAACCAAGCTTGCTTAAGGTATTAAGGACCATCGGGTTGAGAAGTAGAAACTATCTTTGGTTGATTGTGCGTATTAATTCTTCCTCGTTAGGTCCGTTATCAACAACGGATTCGTGGCTTGTAGAGACGTGAGTAACTCCTGCACGGCGGCTTGGGTAGGATTCTTATAGAGCATCGCAAGATCGGCTTCCGTGATGCCGACCATTTGCAGAAAAGACACTTCCCCGTGCGGCGTTGCAATTCGGCCTAATTCGGGGTCGAGCACGAAAGCCAGGCCCACTATGTCGGTTTCGGTGTTGAGGCGTATGGGTCCCTTGGCCGGCACGAAATGGTATTCCTCGAACCACCGTCCGCTGCTAATGACGTAGCGCGCCAGATTATTCATCATTTGCGTGACCCACAGCGGATCGGCTTCATCCTCGGCAAAGGGCTTGAGCCGAAACGTGAATTCGAAGCCCCATTTGCTGAACTCATTCTCCACGGCATCTTCGTTGTAATACAGCTCCGACATGCCGTAGCTAACAATATGCCGATGCGCTGCCGAGCCTGCCGAGTCATAGATACTGACGCCATCGAGCGGGTCGTTGCCGCCCACTTGGTAATGCAGCGCAGGCGCGTAGTGCCGCGGTTCCTGGTCGGGATACAACTTCTCCAGAGCCTGGTCCATTGAGAGCCAGCCCACCGCGTCGTCCTCCGTAAACTGTTGTTTGTATTCGTCTAGCGTCATGTGCTGCGCTTGCAAGGAAATTGTAGGAAGAAATTACGTGTTGGCATGTGATGATTACTTGGCAGATGATTACAGAGCAAGTAAAAGCATAGCCTTAAGAAAAGATAAGGTCAATGTAGCTGGTTGCGGTGTAGCTAGGACCGATGTAACTAATTGCGGTATGGCATCATCCTGACCGCGTAGCGGTCCGTAGGTTTGTAGGAAAACAAGTCTGTAGATTGCCTGCGCCGCGTAGCGGTGCCAGAACCGTTGGGCCTTGAGCCAAGGAAGAAGTAGAGCCGAAACACCGCGGCATTCTAATTCTAATCAAGCCACTCAAACAAGTAACGCTCATTATACTCCACAGCAAATCGTTGTAACAAGCTCACGTATTCCTCTCGAAAAGTAAGGCGGGTGTGGTGCATGGGCTGACGCTGGATGTATTGAATCACAGTATCTAACTGCGATTGTGCGTATGAAAATGCCCCGTACCCCCGCTGCCATTCAAAGCGACTGGTCAGCAGATGATTGGCATTGAGCCAAGTGCTGGAGCTGCTTTTTACGTGGCGTACCAGCTCCGCAATAGATTGGTCTGGGTGCAGCCCAACCAGCAAATGGACATGATCAGGCATGCAATAGATGGCCAACGGCTTGTGCCGCTGCTCTCGGACAATACCACAGATATATTGCTGTACCCGCTCACGAATAGGCTCTTGAATCAGCCGGTCGCGGCCATGCACTGCGAACACTAAATGGATGTACAGTTGAGTGTAAGTGTTGGGCATAAATCACTATGCAATATTCTGGCACCGCTACGCGGCGCAAGATGCGAGAGAGACACGGTAAATCTACAAGCCTTCTACCGCTACGCGGTCCATCATTATAGCAGTTTCATGGGCAGCCTTGAGCCCGCTAGCCCAGGGGGCAACCGGTCAACACTGGGCTAGTGGGCTCAAGGCTGCGCAACGTAGCGGCCCGCGACGAAGCTTTGACCTCCTGGGCTATTGGGCTCAAGATGAGTATACTGTTCTCGAAACCGCTCTAAAGTATACACTTGGTAGATAGTATGCTGGCCAATGCTGTCAGGGAGTTTGATTGGTGGGCAAGCTTTATTTCCCACGACCATTTAAATGAAATAGTTTTGCTGGCACACTATTCTGCACGGAAGCTTCAGCGGGTAGCATAACCAGCTAGCCCTCATCTCACCTCTTTATTGTCTCGCCTCTATGCCTGCTACCACCCTGCGCGTCCCTGAACTCTCGCTTGTCCTGCTCATCGGCACGTCCGGCGCGGGCAAATCTACCTTCGCGCGGCGTCTGTTCCGGGCCACCGAAATCGTTTCTTCCGACCACTGCCGCGCCCTGGTTTCCGACGACGAGAATGACCAATCGGCCACGCCGGAGGCGTTTGCGCTGCTGCATTATATAGTGGGCCTGCGCCTCAAGCGCGGCCTGCTCACGGTGGTCGATGCGACCAACGTACAGCCCGAAGCCCGCAAAACCCTCGTGCAGCTGGCCCGCGACTACCACGTGCTGCCCACTGCCATTGTCCTCGACGTGCCCGACCGCGTGGCCGAGGACCGCAACCGCAACCGCGCCGAGCGGCAGCATATGGGCCGCCACGTGGTGCCCCAGCAGCGCCAGCAGCTGCGCCGCAGTCTCAAAAGCCTCAAGCAGGAAGGGTTCCGCCACATCTTCCACCTGCGCGGCCCCGAAGAAATAGACGCGGTGCAGCACATCAACCGCGACCCGCTCTACAGCAACCGCAAGCACGAAACCGGCCCCTTCGACATCATCGGCGACGTGCACGGCTGCTACGACGAACTGGTGCAGCTGCTTGCCAAGCTAGGCTACACGGTAGAGGAGGAGCCCATTGAGGATGCGCGAGATTTGGGCGTGCGCGTGTTTGCCTCCCCCCAACCAGACGGCGTTGCGGCGACGGAGGCCCGCCGCGTTATTTTCCTAGGCGACCTCGTGGACCGGGGACCGGCTTCGCCGCGGGTGCTGCGCCTCGTGATGCGCATGGTGCGGGATGGCTTGGCACTGTGCGTGCCCGGCAACCACGACATCAAGCTGCTGCGCCACCTCACCGGCAAAAAGGTGAATGAGCAGCACGGTTTCGCGGCCACGCTGGCGCAATTGACCCCGGAGTCGGATGGATTTAAGGGCCAAGTGCGCCAGTTCCTCGATGGACTGGTGAGCCACTACGTGCTCGATGGCGGGCGGCTGGTGGTGGCCCACGCCGGTATGCGCGAGGAAATGCAGGGCCGTGGCTCCGGCGCCGTGCGGGCCTTCGCGCTGTTCGGGGAAACCACCGGCGAGATTGACGAGTTCGGCCTGCCCGTGCGCTATAACTGGGCCGCCGAGTACCGGGGCCGCGCCACCGTAGTGTTCGGCCATACGCCCGTGCCCGACCCCGAATGGCTCAACAACACCATCGATATCGATACGGGCTGCGTGTTCGGTGGCCGCCTCACCGCCCTGCGCTACCCCGAGCGGGAACTAGTAGCCGTGCCCGCCGCCCAGGTCTACTGCGCGCCCGCACGCCCCCTGAATCGTTTTTCGTTGCCCGTTGATCGTTTTTCGCCCCTAGATTCATCGCCGGACTCATCAGACGACCCCACCACGAACCACGAAAAACAAACCACGAAAAACGACCTCACCGCCCAGCAGCAGCACGACGACCTGCTCGACATCCGCGACGTGCTGGGCAAGCAGATCATCAAGACGCGTTTGCTGCCTTCGGTCACGATTCGGGAGGAGAATGCCACGGCGGCGCTGGAGGTGATGAGCCGCTTTGCCCTCAACCCGAAGTGGCTGCTTTACCTGCCGCCCACCATGAGTCCGTCCGAAACCAGCGCCCTGCCCGACCAGCTGGAGCATCCGGCCGAAGCTTTCGAGTATTTCCGTCGGCAGGGTCTGGAGCGCGTGGTGTGCGAGGAAAAGCACATGGGCAGCCGCGTGGTAGTGGTGTTGGCCAAAGATGAAGACGCTGCCCGCCGCCGCTTCGGGGTGGTGGGCGAGGGGCCAGGCAAATGCTATACCCGCACCGGCCGCAACTTTTTCACCGACGCCACTCTCGAAGCCGCCTTCCTCGAACGGTTGCAGCAAGCCCTGACCACGGCCGGCTTCTGGGAGAAATTCCAAACCGACTGGCTTTGCCTCGACGCCGAACTGCTGCCGTGGTCGGCGAAGGCGCAGGAGCTGATTAAGAGCCAGTACGCCGCCGTGGCCGCGGCGGCTACCGCCGCACTGCCCCAAGCGGCGGCCGCCCTCAGCCAGGCCGCCACGCGCGGCCTCGATGGGGTGGAAGCCCTGCTGGCCCGCACGACGGCCCGCCAAACCGCCGCCGCGCACTACGCCCAGGCCTACCGCCGCTACTGCTGGCCCGTGCACAGCCTCGCCGATTTGCGCCTGGCGCCCTTCCACCTGCTCGCCACCGAGGGCCGCACCTACTTCGACAAGGACCACGCCTGGCACATGGAAACGCTACGCGGCCTCTGCCTCGCCGACCAAGCCTTGCTCCGCGCCACGCCCTACCGCGTAGTGCATCTTCAGGACATTGCCGACGTGGAAGCCGCCACCCAGTGGTGGACCGACCTCACCGCGGCCGGCGGCGAAGGCATGGTGGTCAAGCCCTACGACTTCATCCCGGCGGGCCAAAGAAACCTGGTGCAGCCGGCCCTCAAGTGCCGGGGCCGCGAGTACCTGCGCATCATCTACGGCCCCGACTACCTGCTGCCCGGCAACCTGGAACGTTTGCGCGAACGGTCCGTGAAAGCCAAGCGCAACCTGGCGCTGCGGGAGTTTGCGCTAGGAGTAGAGGGCCTGGAGCGTTTCGTGGCCGGTGCTCCGTTGCGGGAAGTGCACCAATGCGTATTTGGGGTGCTGGCGCTGGAAAGCGAAGCCGTGGACCCGCGCTTGTAGTTGGAGTGAGGCAAAAGACGGAAACGTAATGAGGAATCAACTAAAGACTAGTTGGAGGGGGCGGCTTTATGGGCCTGTTCTCGGAATGATGCTCACGGCGTGGGGTCATCCGCATGGTGCCGCAAGCCAAGGGTACCGCCAAGCAGCGGACATGCAGGTGCCACTGGCGCCGGAAGTGGTGACCATCAACCAAGTGCCCACGCTGTGCTACGAGGTAAGGGTTCTTAACTTTTCCAGTGATTCGCTGGCGCTGCAGCAGCTTGAAGTAGTGGATTCTGCTACCGTGTCCTCCCTTGTTACCTTCGACCAAGCGGCGTTGCGCAACCGAATACATGGGCCGGGTGCTGGGCGCGGCCCGCAGTCG
The DNA here is from genome assembly GCF_057808495.1 of Hymenobacter sp. M1-2. Classification (NCBI taxonomy): domain Bacteria; kingdom Pseudomonadati; phylum Bacteroidota; class Cytophagia; order Cytophagales; family Hymenobacteraceae; genus Hymenobacter; species Hymenobacter sp. M1-2. Next base: position 147,694 of record NZ_JBTYZO010000006.1, on the reverse strand, counting down.
ACTACCCTGGCGCCGGGTGCTTTCGCGACGCTCTACGTGGAGTTGACTCTGCCGTCCGCTCATCGTTCTGAAGGAGCGAGGCTAGTGCACCGCCTTACCCTGGCCCCGAACCGGGAAAAGCCGTTTACGGTGGCCGGAGCCGTCACGCGAGTATCGGCTAAGCAGCCGCTGGTGCTGGGGCCGCCACTAACGGCGGGACCTTGGGCCGCAGTGTACGACCCGGCCTGGGCCCGGGGACATCGCCGGGTGCTGTACACAGTGAATGGCACGGCGCGTATTCCAGGCCGCTACGCCATCGATTTTATTAAGCTCGACCGCCAAGGGCATTATGCCAAGCAACCCGAGGATAAGGTGACTAACTGGTACGGCTACGGCTCTCGTGTGCTAGCAGTGCACGATGGTACTATCGTTGCCGTTAAAACCGATGCTATGGAAAGCCCTTCGATAGCACAGCACGTGCAATCAGATCCAAGCCAAGCAACCGGCAACTACATTGCCTTGGCAATAGGCGAGGGACGGGTAGTGTTCTACGAGCATCTGCAACCGGGCAGTATCGCCGTCGGGCTAGGCCAGCGCGTGCGAAAAGGCCAAGCCCTCGCCGCCCTGGGCTTCACTGGCCAAACCACGGGACCCCATCTGCATTTGCACGTAGCCGATCAAAATTCTCCGTTGGGCGCCGAAGGCATGCCGTTCGTGTTTGAGCAGTTCTCGGTGCTCGGCAACTACTCCGATTTCGGTCAGTTTGGCAAGGCGCCCTGGGTGCCCGCGGCTAAGCCCGCGCATTCCGTACGTACCAAGGAGCGCCCTGCTTCCAACACGGTAGTAAATTTTGGCAAGTAGCGTTTTCGCCTATGCCTTAGATTTGAAACCGAGCGACTTTTAGGTTGTATTCGCCCCATGCATAGCACCGCCTGTCTGCTCGTATTCGGCGCAATTCTGTTCCGCTGCCATCCGCATCCCGGCCGAAAACTTGCGCCATTTACAAGCTAGTAGCCCGCCTGCGCCCAGTGCTCGAACTCCGCGGTCAGGCCGGCGGGGTTTGCTTTTCTCGTCCAACTCAGCGGCTCTGCGTAGTATTCCAGCTCGTGAATGATGATGGGGAGTGACCGCCCAAATGTGCGCTGAATGATTCCTTCGGCGTGCAGGCGCTGGGCGAGCAGGATAATCATGTCCATGAACTCGGCCTGAATTCTTGCGTCCTGCTGCCGCATGGTGGCCAGGGCTGTTGCATCATCATTTTCCTCGGCCGCCTCATACTCTTCGTTGCTGTAGTAAGAAGGAGTGCTTTGGAGCCATTGGGTGAACTCCGGGTCTTCGGCGCCAATGGTTACTTCCTCATTCTGGAGCCAGAAGGCGAAATTCCATTTGGCCTCTTCCGGGCTCGAGGCCTCGGCAATAGTAGCCTGGTACTGCGTGAGCGTATTGTAGCCTGCTCGCACTACCGGCTGGCGCGGGTCGTCATCCAAATTGTCTTTCCAGAAAGAAATAGCATACACGTCCTGCACTACGGAAGCCTCAAGAGAGGCCAGCATAGTGCGGAATTCATCGAAAGCTCGGGCCGCAATGCGTATCATCGTTCTGTGCGTATCAGTTTATACATGAGCGGTATCAAGACAGGCTCTGTGCTTACTTGGCATCTTCCCTACGTAGCTGAAGCAGTTATAGGATCTTGGCTGTAAGTCTACTTGCACTAGATACCGTCAAGAAAATAATTTGATAAACTGGATTAAAATTAAGTTGGTACGATATTCGTCTACTGGCACCAGTATAAACCAACCTACTCTTAATAAAAGCATGAAAAACCTCCTTTCCCTTTTCGTTGCCTGTGCGCTTTCCACGGCAAGTTTCGCGCAAACCACGGCGGCTACCGTGCTTGGCAAGTATGAGCAAGAAAACTTCATCGGACCCGACAATGTCAAGGCTTCGGAGAAGGACGTGGTTATCACCAAAGACGCTAGCTCCTCGAAGGTGGTGTGGGTGGAAAACCTGCTGCCCGGCGGCCGGGTGAAGGCGCTGCTCCACACCAAAGCCGGCGACAACGTGATATACTCCATCCCGGCCCAGAGAGTCGGTGGCTATCAGATCCAGCAGGGCTGCGCCATGTACGATAAGGCCGAGGGCAAGGTGATGATATCGTTGAACAACAAGATCAACTGTTTCGGCATGAGCCAGAGCGACTACGACGCGGGCGTATCGGTGTCGAGCAATGGCAAGGTGAATGCCGGCGGCGTGCAGGTGAACGGCAACGGCCGAGGCGGCGTGAAGGCTCCCGGCGTGGGCGTGAGCGAAAAAGGCGTGAAAGTGGACAGCAAAGCGGTGATGGCCGGCGTGCAGTACACCGGCATCAAACAAGGCTTCAACAGCGACTCCGACGACGACTAGGCTCCCTCGTGCCGCCCTGTGTGGAGGGCACCGCGCAAAACAGTAAATAGCAAAACAGCCGCGCCTTCCTTCCGGAAGACGCGGCTGTTTTACGTTTGGCCAGGCTCGGTTAAGCGGTGGGCTTGGTGGAAGTGCGGGATTTGGCGGAGCGTTTGGCCCGCTCACTCTCACGCACGCCCCCGGCCTGTTCGTACTCAGTGCTGTCCTTGGTGTATTTCTGCCCCACGGCCGTCAGCACGCCCGACGAGAACTTGTCCAGCTTCTTCTCGGCCGCATCCACCTTGTTTTTCAGGCCGCTGAGCATTTTCAGGGCCTCGTTGTAGGCTGTTAACTGTTGCTGGGCCGCGGCTATTTCGGCCGTATAAGTTACAATGCCGTACCCGTTGCCCAGATCGAGCTGGCCGGTAGGGTCGATGGCTTGCAGGCCGGCCAGGCGCTGCTGGGCTTTGGTAATGGAGTCGGATTCACGCAGTTTGTACGCCATGATAAAAGAGAGAAAAGGGTGAAGTGATACAGCTTCTGTTTACTAGTATAGAAGCACAGAAATATAGTTGAGACAAAGTGGTTTTCCAAATAGTACGCCACCAGAATTTGGGGTTGCTTAGCTCTTCCCAAACCCTCGCTCACTCTTCCCCAACCCTCCGCCGTTCCTGGCGAGGGTTCGGACGTTCTTCCCAAACCCTCGCTGACCCTTCCCGAGGGTTTGGGAAGAGTGAGCGAGGGTTAGGAAAGAGTCAGTGAGGATGCGGGAAGGGTCAGCGAGGGTTCCGGAAGAGTCAGTGAGAGTGAGGAAGGAACGTGCGGAACACCAAAATCTCCGATGTTGCCTGCCAACACAGAAAAAGAAAACCCCTCCAGCTGCTGAAGGGGTTTTCTTTTTCTGTGTTGGCAGGCTCTCAATCGTTGTTGAAAACGTGGAAGGTTACGTGCGCATGTCCAAGGACCGTGTTGTATTGTCCCTTTACAATTCCCCGGTGACGAGAAAAGGGCAGTGGTAAGGTGATGCCGTATTCTGAACTAGCGAGCAGCTCAATGCTGCATGATATATCGAAGGGAATGGTTTTTTGGATGATAGTTTGCATGACCGAGCCATCCTCCTTTATCAAGCCTGGCATTCCCCATTCCTGTTCGTTGAGCGTAATTTTTACGTTCGATATGGCTCCCGTACTATCATCTTTTCTATAGAGAATCATCACCAAAAGGTTCCGGAACAAGGGACTGTTTATGTTGACCGGAATTAAGTCTCGGCGGTTGTACTTCTCTTCGTCTTCCAGAATCTCTGGCTTGGTGTTCTCAAATCTGTTGAATGAAAATGAATAGGATACGTTGGCAATTATGGTTGTTTAGTTTAAAGTGTTGATGGTGGATGAGTCGGGCAGACTACTAACTTCTGCCTTGCCTTTTGTGACGATTGATTTGCCCTCTATGTTATGGACCCACACCTGATCAAGTACTCCGGCTACTATTAATCCTACGATTAATAGAGCGACAATGCCCAGGGCAATACCTAATACGCCACGGAAGAGGGAAGCAACCATCTTTTTCATAGCCGCTTTTTAGAAAGAACGATGAAATTACCTGCTCCCGCAGAGCGGGCGAACGAGTTTCTTTTCATAAGAATAGTGTTGATGAACGGCCTCAACATAGATGTTTTTACGTTTGCTCTCTGAGAGAGGACAGAAAATTTCCTCAAATAAGTAAAATCCTTACTGTACGGTGGCGGTGGAATTGGCAGGATGCAAATAAGGTAGCGTGGGGCAATGCCAGCTTGTTTAAGCATCTGGCAAGCTAGGAGACAGAGCACTCTCAGGACCGCCGGCGCATCGGGAGGCACTATCAACCTTCCAACCCCACCACCTGGGCGTGGTACCACACCACGAATACCAGATCGAAGGCCTTGTTTACGGCTTGTACTTCGGCTAAAGCTTCTTCCTGTACGCCGTCCATGCCCAGCTGCGTGACGGTGCTGCCTTCCAGGATGCCGTAGTAGGTGGCGTTGGCGGTTTCGAGGGCGAAGCCGTTGCGGACGTAGCCGGGCTGGTCGTAGAATTTGAGGCTGCCGAAACGTTCCGCCCCGAGCACCACCCGCAGCTGCTCGAAATCGAGGCTAAGACCGGGGAGTCCGATGGCTGTGCGGACGTGCAGTTTGCGAAAAGTTTGGATGCCCGACGCATTGACGGGTGAGCTGTGCTGCTGCCAGATAGCCTCAATGGCGGCAACTTCCTCCGCAATGCGCGGCGCGGCATTGGCGGGCAGGAACTCGTTTTGCCGCCAGTCATCGGCCAGGATGCTTAATTCGAATTCGTGAAACCGGGCCGTTTCTTCCACGTCGGGAATCTCGTTCGAGATGGTGGGCAGGGTGAAAAGAATGTCTTCTGCCTTAACGTACTCAATTTTATGGAGCCGCAGGGTGAGGCGCTTGGTGCGCGTAAACTCGGCGGCGGTGGTTGGAATGGCTTCTACCACGCTCCACTGTTGCTCCTTGATGGTAAACGTTGTCTCCACGTCGAAGGCGGCGGGCAGTTGCTCCGGGGTCAGTTCCGTGGCCCCGATGCTTTGGCCGGTGGCGTTGTCGATAAAGTTGACTTGAATGCGGGCATCTTTGCCCATTAATTTGTTGAAAAGGCCCATTCGCTCGTGGTTTTTGGATGAAGAATATAGCAGTACCGTAGCGCGTAAATCCGTTCCGCGCACGAGCGGAGCGAGTAGCCGATACCGCGCCAGCTGAACACCGTAGCGCGAAGCTCCCGCTTCGCGCATCGTTGCTGAGGTTGAACGACCCGCAGGCAGCAGCAACGCGAGTCGTTCAACGATGCGCGAAGCGGGAGCTTCGCGCTACGGTGCTCAAACATACCAATAGTCCCTGACCCCGCCCCATGCAGACCCGCATCCAAGACGCCCTCTACCGACTCGAAGACACCCACGGCCTCCGCGTGCTCTACGCCTGCGAGTCGGGCAGCCGGGCCTGGGGCTTTCCCTCCCCGGATTCCGACTACGACGTGCGCTTCATCTACGTGCGACCCCTCAACTGGTACCTGACCCTGGACGAGGGCCCCGACACGCTCAACTTTCCCGTAGACGACGAACTGGACCTGGCCGGCTGGGACCTGCGCAAAACGCTGAAACTGCTGCGCGGCTCCAACGCGGCCTTGTTCGAGTGGTTACAGTCGCCGGTGGTGTACCACGAGAAGATGGTGATGTACGAAGAAGTGGTGAAGTTTCGGGAAGCCCTGGCGCCCTTGCTGCCGGCCTGCTGGAACCCCCGCGCCGGCCTGCACCACTACCTGGGCCTGGTGCGCCGCGGGGTAGAAGACGACCTAACAGGCGAAACCGTGCGTCTCAAGCGCCTCTTCTACGCCCTGCGCTCCGCCCTGGCGGCCCGCTGGATTCGGGAGCGCCCCACTGAAGTACCACCCATGACGTTTCAGGCGCTGCGGGAGATGCTGCCGTCGGCGCTCAGTGGCGAGGTGGAGGAGCTACTGACCCACAAAGCCACTGCCAACGAGAAAACCACCGTGCCTCGTTCAGCGGCGCTGACCGCTTTTCTGCAAGAAGAGTACGAAGCCAGCCTGACCGCCCGCGACACGCTCCCGGTACCCCAGCACCCCAATCCCACCACCGCCCTCAACGATTTATTCCTCGGCTGGCTGTAGCGCGAAGCTCCCGCTTCGCGCATCGTTGCTGACGTTGAACAACGCCTCCGGGGTTCCCAGGGCTGAAGCCCTGGGCTACGTAGCGTTTTCCTAGCTGTGCCATAACGTCTCCGCTACCTAGCCCAGGGCTTCAGCCCTGGGACGTTGGGCCAGCTCCTACGGACTCTCAGGGTTGAAGTCCAGAGCTATGAGAGTGGGGAAGAACAGCATCTCCAAACAAGAATGGTTTGCCGAACGGCGCCCATCGTCGTTTGGCTCCCCCTCTCCCCTAGGAGAGACGGCCGGGGGGTGAGGCACTAAAACGGCTACCGAGTTCACCCTACCTTGCGGCCATGACCATCTCCGATTTGCGCCAGCGCGGCCTCCTTCTTTTCGAGGCCATCAGCGGCAGCCGCGCCTACGGTACCGACTTGCCGCACTCCGACACCGACCTGAAAGGCGTCTTTATCCTGCCCGAAGCCGAGTTCTACGGCCTGACCTACGTGCCGCAAGTGGCCAATGACACCAACGATGAGGTCTTCTATGAGCTGCGCCGCTTCGTGGAGCTGCTGCTCAAAAACAACCCCACCGTGCTGGAACTGCTCGGCACCCCGCCCGACTGCGTAATCTACCGGCACCCGCTGTTCGAGGCATTTCGGGCCGAAGACTTCCTTTCCAAGCTCTGCCGCCAAAGTTTCGCGGAGTACGCCGTGGCGCAGATTCGCAAGGCCAAGGGGCTGAACAAGAAAATCAACCACCCCGAGCCGCCCGCCCGCAAATCGGTGCTGGACTTCTGCTACGTGACGGCCGGGGCGGGGGCGCAGCCGGTGGCTACCTGGCTGGAACGGCGGGGCCTGGCTGCCGCGCAGTGCGGCCTGGCCAACGTGCCGCACCTGCAAGACCTCTACGCCCTGTTCGTGGACGAGACGCCCGCCCGGCAGCACGGCTACCGCGGCCTCGTGCGCGACTCGGAAACGTCGCAGGATGTGCAGCTTTCGGCCGTGCCGAAAGGGGAGAAGCCGGTGGCCTACCTGAGCTTCAACCGCAACGGCTACAGCACCTACTGCCGCGCCTACCGCGAGTACCACGACTGGGTGCAGAAGCGCAACGCCGAGCGGTACCAAAACACCGTGCAGCACGGCAAAAACTACGACGCCAAGAACATGCTGCACGTATTTCGGCTGCTCCAGATGGCCGCGGAAATTGCCCGCACCGGCCAGCTGCACGTGCGCCGCCCCAACCGGGAATTCCTGCTGCAAATCCGCCGGGGCGAGTTCGGCTACGAGGAGCTGGTAACGCAAGCCGAAGAACTGGTGACGCAGGTAGAAGCGGCCTTCGCCGCCTCCGCGCTGCCCGAAGCCCCCGATAAAGAAGCCGCCGAGCAACTGCTGATTCGGACGCGGCGGGCGTGGTACGGGCGGTAAATTGAGTTGCCGTTGAGTTGAGAAACCTATATCTTGCCCTCCTTGAATATCCGGTTTGTCGGCCAGACAAAGGCCAGGTCAAGGGTTGCTTACTTCTTTTTCTCTAAAAAAATAGCAGCCCAATTACCTGGCTTCTTTGTGTGCTTTCGGCCAGAGAAGCAAGAAAATTAACGTATTGAAGCAGTAGCTCAGCTGGTAGAGCATAAGGCATTAGTTCTATAATTACCGGTTGTGGTCAAGTGGTGCTTACTTCTCTGGTAAGTTCCCCATGGGGGCTTTGGTTCAACTCCAATAAGCGCCACGATTACCGTCTGTCAGGCCAAATAGAGCTTACTTCTCAGGATCTTAGGGTCGTTGGTTCGAGTCCAACCTGCTTCACTTTTTTCGCCAGTCACCGGCTGGTTTCTTACTTCGCAACTTCCGCTGGATGGGGCGGAGTAACCCTTTTGAAACAGTGGTCTAGTGGTCTAGGACGTCGGAACTTTTGAGTTTTATCATTACCCGAACCGGGTCAAGTAAGGCTTACTTCAAATCCTCCATTCCGAAAACGTCGGTTCGAATCCGGCCTGTTTCACACCCTATATTTTCTCGAAACTCCCCAATTTCAACGATATGAGTCAGCCAAGTAGCGAGCCGCCAGTGCAGCCACCTGAACTTGCCAGTAAGCTCCTGACCAACATCTATCTGTCTCACTTCTCATGTCTTGCTCCTCATGTCTAATTTCTTAAAGGTCAGCTTGCGGCAGAAGGCGGTATACCTGGCGCAAGTGCCCGCGCCGCGCCCGAAAGAGACCCTCACGGGCACTACGGCCCTGTTGGTCGCCAATCTGGCGAAGCTGGGCTACGGCGTTTCCGAGCCGCTGCTGGCGGCGCTGCAAGCCAGCACCCCCGCGTTTCAGGCGCAGCTGCTCGACACATTTCGGGAGGTGATGGGCGTTAAGAAGAACTGGACGCCGCTCGTAAAAGCCTGGGACACGCCTACCGGCGAAAGGTGGGTGGACCATCTCATCACCTTCTTCGCCAATATTTTCGAAGCCGAAGGCACCCGCCTGCCCTGTGGCCACGTCATTCCGCCCAACACCTTCCCGCTGGAGCGCTACAACGGCTGCCCGTTCTGCGGCACGCCCTTCGAGTTCGGCCAGATTGAGTACACCGGCCAGGGCAGCAAGCTCAAAGTGCTGGACCTATGGACCGATGCTGAGCTGCGCAACTTCCTGCGCGACCTGCTGACCTCCAAAACCGCCCTCGACGCCACCCAGATCGACAGCCTGAAGCTGCTGCTCGCCGAGTTGCCCATTCCGGCCGACGTGCCCATCGCCATGAAGGAAACCCTCATGGCGGTGATTGACGCGTACGTGGAAGCCAACCAGCCCGAAAAAGCGCAGCCGCTTTTCACCTCGCCCACCGACGTGCTGCGGTATTTGTGGTACAAGAAAACCGGCTTCCTCCAGCTCATCGAGCCCAAAACCATTCGGCGGCGGCAACAGAAAAACAGCACCCACCTGCTGCCCCAGCTCAGCCAGAGCGCCCAGGCCCAAGCCCAGGCCACGGCCGACCTGAAACTCAAATACAGCCGGCGCGAAGCCGCTATGGTGGCCGGCTGGGTGAATGCCCTGCCCCAAAGCCCGGCGCAACTCTGCGAGATCATGCATCCCAAGCGCGGCATGTGGGTGCGGTTTATCCGGGCCCTGCGCCTAGCCGAGTACAGCAAGCGGCCTGCTTTGGGTAAGCTGAAAGAAACGCTGGACGTGTTCTACAACCAGACCTACGAGGTGTGGCAGGGGCGGGTCAATTACTTCCGGCTACGCACCGACGCGGAGCAGACCTTCGGCTTGCTCAAGCAGCGGCCGGGCCTGTTTGCGCGCTCTTTGTTTGCCAACATGCTCTGGTTCGGGCCCGAGCCCACCATTGCCGCCTTTGGGGAAGTGATAGACCGGGTTCCGGCCCGGCTGGTGTTCACGCTGAGCATGTACGCCGAAAACTACTTCAACCCGCAACACCAGCGGGCGGTGAAACCCCTGGGCGGCGTGGGCAAGTCCATTCCTGCCAATAAGCTGCTGAGCCTCTACGACGCCGACCAGCTGCAAGCCATGCAGGCCGCCGTGGCCGATTTGTGCCTGCTGGCCATGCAGAAGCGGTTTGCCGCCCAGCCCACCAGCCACCAAACCATGTACATAGCTCCCATGCTGTTCAAGCTGCCGGTGTCCATCGGCGACCGGAGCGAGACCGTACAGGACCTGCCCGCCGCCCTCATGGGCACCCGGTTCGCGGTAGAAGGCGACACGCTGCGGCTCTTCATGCAGTGGGGCACCGGCCTGCCCGCCCAGCACCTCGACATGGACTTGAGCTGCTACATTGCCTTCCCAACCAAAAACGAATACTGCTCCTTTAGCCAGCTAGTAGCTACCGGCTGCAAACACAGCGGCGACATCCGCAGCATTCCCGACCAAGTAGGCACCGCCGAATACATCGACATCAACGTTGAGACGCTGCACCAGGCCCAGGCCAAGTACGTGACCTTTACGTGCAATGCCTACAGCAACGGCTCGATTACGCCCAATCTGGTAATAGGCTGGATGAGCAGCGAGCATCCCATGCGCATTTCCAGCAGCGGCGTGGCCTACGACCCGTCGTGCGTGCAGCACCAGGTGCGGGTGACGCGCGGCCTCGCCAAAGGGCTGGTGTTTGGGGTGCTGGACGTGGGAAAGCGCGAAATAATCTGGCTTGAAATGCCCTTCGACGGCCAGTTGGTGCAAGGTCTGAATCTGCACGGCGTGCAAACTCTGCTACGCAAGCTCGAAAGCAAGCTCAACATCGGGCAGCTGCTCACCATCAAAGCACAGGCCCAGGGCTTGCGACTCGTGGAAGAACCCGAGGCTGATGAGGTCTACACCAGCGAATGGGCCCTCAACACGGCCGCCGTCACCCAGTTGTTGGTAGATTAAAGGTGCAGACTGAATCTTGATCTAAGCTTGTACTGCTCCAAAGCCTAGTCAGGATTCAACGCTTGCCACGAAAGGAACATTGGCCATCCTATTCCCAGCTGCCGCCGAGGGCGCGCACCAACTGCACGAGGTAGCGTAATTGCTCACCGCGGGTTTGCGTTACTAGCCGGGCGGCATCCAGGCTGATCCGGTTGGCATCCACCACCTCAAAGTAGGTGGTGAGGCCGGTGCGGTACCGTTCGTTGGTGAGTCGGACGGCCTGGCGGGATGCGCGCTGGGCCCGCTCGTGCGCCGCTAGCTGCTGCTGGTTGAATTGCACGTCGGCCAGCGCCGTCTCCACTTCCTGGAACGCCACCAATGCCCGCTGCTGGTATTCGGCGGCCAAGGCCTGGTAGCGGGCTTCGGCCACCTGCTGGGTGGCCCGGTTGCGCCCGCCGTTGAAGATGGGAATGGACACCATACTGCCCACGTAGTACGTGTAGTTGGTGCTGACTTTGGGTAAATCCGCCAACTCGGCGCTCTGCGGGCCAATGTAGCCGTTGAGCGAAACGGTAGGCAGGCGCGCCAGCCGGGCCACGTCCACGCGCGCATTGGCGGCAGCCAGCTGCCGTTCGGCCCGGAATAGGTCGGGGCGGCGCGTGAGCAGGGCCGCGGGCACCGTGCGCGGAATGGCGGGCGGAACCACTATTCCGGGCCGGGGCACCACGGTGAACGTACTGGCCGACTGCCCGACCACCGTGGCCAGAGCATTCTCCAGCCCGGCGCGCTGCCGCTGTACGTCGAGCAGGGCGGCCTCTACCAGGGCCAACTCGCTTTCGGCGCGGCGCACCGCTATTTCGTTGTCGACGCCGGCCTTGAAGCGGGCTTGCGTCAGGAGCAGGCTGCGCTGGCGGTCCTGGCGGGTGGTGTCGAGCACGGCCGCGTCGGCGTCCAGGGCGCGAAGGCCAAAGTAGTAGGTGGCGGCGTCGGTGGTGAGTGTGAGCTGCACGACGCGCAAATCGGCCTCCAGTGCCTGGGTTTCGGCCCGGGCGGCGCGCACATCGCCGCGCAGCCGGCCCCACACGTCCGCTTCGTAGCTCACGTTGAGCGGCACGTAGTACTGGGTCTGCACCACGCCGCGCCGGTTGTTGGCGCCATCGCCCAAAGCAAAGGGGATGGGCCGCAGCCCGGAGAGCCGGGTGCGGTAGGCCTGCGGGTCGAGGGTGATGTCGGGCAGGCGGTAAGAAGTGGCAATCCGAACGTTGGCGCGGGCTTCTTCCACGCGCGCTCTGGCCACCTGTAGAGTGGGGCTAGCGGCCAAAGCCCGCTCTTCCAAGGCCGTCAGCTCCGGGTCCGCAAATACTTCCCACCAAGCCGGTAAACTCGGCGGCTGGTCCAGCACGGGGCTTTTCGTGGCCGTTGGCGCCATCGTGGGGGCAGGGGCCGCGGCCGGCTCGTTTTTCCAGGTGGCTGGTACCGGCACATCGGGCGCGCGGTAGGCGGGGCCGCGGGCACAGCCACTAAGCAGGCCGAGTAGCCCAGCCACCGCCAGCAGCACGCACCCACGAAGCCAGGGCCGCCGCAACGGGAAAAGGAGAGAGGAGTAGGAGCGGAGCAGGTTCATGGCCGACGGGTTTCTTTTGGCTTCTCACCCTTGGCACTATTGGCAGCGGCTCCAGCTGGCTTTGGCTTGGAAGGCGCCTTTTCCGATCCTGACTGACCCTTTTTATCCACGGGCAGCGACACACGCGGCCGGTCCGGGTCGTAGAGTGGCTCGGGGCCTTTGGGCTTGTCCTTGTCTTTGCCTTTTTTCTCGTCTTTGCCTGGCTCCGCCCGGCGTACTTCCACGGCCAGGCCGTCGCGCAGCGCTTCACTGGGGTTAATTACGAGCAGCTCCCCGCCCTTCAGACCCTTGGTAACTTCAATTTCATCGCCAAAATCTCGGCCCGGCTCGATGGTTTGGTAGTACACCTTCTGGTTGCGCACCACCACGACCTTCGATTCCAGGCCGCTGGGCACCAGCGCGTTGGCCGAGATAACCACGCTCGGCGCCGTTCTGGGTAGTTTAAAGCGGGCCAGCGCGAAAATGCCCGGCTTGAGCTGCTCCTTGGGGTTGGGCACCTTCACTTCCGTCAGCAAAGTGCGGGTGTCGGCTGCCAGGGCGCCGGAGGTGCGGGAAACGCGGCCCGTGAAGGGCCGGTCCGGGAATTCTGGTACAATAAGGTCGGCCGACAAGCCGCGGCGGATGCTGGGCACGAAGTTCTGCGGCACGTTCACGAAGGCGCGCAGGGTGTCGGTTTGTTCTAGTTTGAAAAGCTGGCTGCCCGCCGCGTTGCTCGCGGAAACCAGGCCGCCAACCTCCACGTTGCGCTCAGTCACGAGGCCACTAAACGGGGCCGTTACGCGCCGGAAGTTGCGCTGGGCCAACAGCTGGTTGAGGATGGCTCGTTGGGCCTCGTACTGCGCCCGCCCTTGGTCAAGCTCCTGCTGCGAAATGGCTCCCGGCAGCTCAATGCTGCGCAGACGGTTGTAGCTGGTGCGGGCCAACTCCTGATTGGCACGGGCTTCGGTTACACGCTGGTCGAGTTCGGGCGTGGCAATGAGGGCCAGCAGCTGGCCGCGCCGCACCCGAGCGCCAATATCGGCGTACCAAGCCTCCACGTAGCCATCGGTGCGGGCGAAGAGGTAGGTTTCGCGGTTGGCGCGGGTGTTGGCCGGCAGCTCCACGCGGGTGGTGTCGGGCGCCTTCACTGCGGCCAGCACCCGCACTATTGGTTTGGCGATGAGCGTGGCCCCTGCCGCTTTCTTCCGTGCACGGTCCTTCTTGATGCGCGGGATGATGCCCACCAGTAACAGGACCACGAAAAAGCCGCCAATGCCGAGCAATATCAACCACAGCCGCCGCTTGCTGCGGGGCTTTTGGTGGTCGTCCGCCTTTGCGGCATCAGCCTTATCACCCTCTTCATTCCGGTCATTCGGTTTTTCCTCTCCAGGCGCCGCCTCGTCCCGCGCCGGCTCATCCCGACGTGGGTGTTCGTCTTTCTCGTCTTCTCCATCGGCCGGCTTTTTATGGTTCTCGCCAAAGCGCATATGATTCTTCACGCCCTGGTCGGGCGCGTTATGATTCACTCCGTCCGAGGAAGCAGCCTTCGTCCGAGCAGCCGCTTCTGGCGGCTGACCGGCATCCGTCGCGCCTTCCCCTTGGCCCGGCTGCGGCACGTCTTGGCGCTCATCACCAATCGACGACGCATCGTTTGCTTCAGCTTTTGGGTGAGGAGTGGTGGGCTTATCGGGCGAGTCGGGCATGGGACAACGGTAGGGATGGGTGGGCTAGCGGGCAGCGTCAATGGGTTATCATGCTGCCACCTGTTGCGCGGGCTGGGCCGCAGGGGTCTTTTTCTTGAGCAGGCTATACATCACGGGTACCAGCAGCAGGGTGGTGAACGTGGCCAGCAGCAGCCCGCCAATAACGGCGCGGGCCAGAGGCGCATTCTGCTCGCCGCCTTCGCCCAAACTCAGCGACATGGGCAGCAGGCCAATGATGGCCGCCAGAGCAGTCATCAGCACCGGCCGCAGGCGCGTGAAACCGGCGTCCAGGGCGGCATCTTGGGGGCTGAGGTCAGGCTCGGCGGCCATTCGCTCGTTGGCGAAGCTCACCACCAGAATACTGTTGGCGGTGGCGATGCCGATGCACATGATGGCACCCATCAGGGAAGGAACGCTAAACGTGGTTTGCGTGACAAACAGCATCCACAGCATGCCCGACAACGCCCCCGGCAGCGCCGTAATAATGATGAAGGGCGTCAACCAGGACTGAAAATTGATTACCATGAGCAGGTACAGCAGCACGATGGCGCCTACGAGCCCAAGTCCCAGTCCCAAAAACGAGGTGCGCATACTTTCCACCTGGCCGCGAATCTCGATCTGACTGCCCTCGGGCACCTCACTCCGCAGATTATCCACGATTTCGCGGATGTCGCGGCTCACGCCGCCCAAGTCGCGGCCTTCCGCGCTGGCGTAGATATCGAGCACGCGCTGAATGTCGTAGTCGCTCACTACGGCCGTGGCTTGCTCGCGCCGGGTGGTGGCGAAGTTGCCCAGCAGCTGGGCTTGTTCCTGCGTGGGACCGGTGATGCCGATGTTCTTCACGGCGTCGAGCGTGGCCAGGCGGTTGGGCGGGGTTTGCACTGCCACCGTGTAGTTCACGCCCGACTCGGGGTTGAGCCACTGGTTGGGGTCGGTTTGCGTGCTGGAACTCAGGTTCACCAGCACGTTGTCGGCCACGTCGGTTTGCGAAAGGCCGGCCTGCTGCGCACGCACGCGGTCCACGTCGAGGCGCAGCTGCGGAGTTTTGGTTTGGAACACGAAGGCGTCCACTACGCCGGGCACGGCGGCAATTTTCGCTTGCAGGCGGCGAGCCAGCTTTTCATTTTCTTCCACCGCGCGGCCACTGATTTGCACGTCGATGGGGGCGGGGAGCCCAAAGTTGAGGGTCTGGTTGACGATGTCGGCGGGCTGGAAGAAGATTTCCAGGTCGGGGTGCTCCTGCTTGATGCGGCGGCGGATTTCCGTGATGTAGTCCTGGCTCGGGCCGTGCTTTTCCTTGAGCGCCACCAGAATTTCGCCGTCGCCGGGGCCAATGACGGGGTTGTCGCTCAGCAGCAGGTTGATGGGAATGTTGGGCAGGCCAATATTGGACAAGACCAAGTCCAGCTCCTCGGCCGGCACCACGCCCCGAATAAGCTGCTCCACCTGCCGGAAGCGGCGCTCCGTTTCTTCGAGCCGGGTGCCGGTGGTGGTGCGCACGTGCAAGCGAATCTGCCCCGCATCGACCTTGGGGAAAAAGTCCTGCCCGATAAACGGGTACAGGCAGCCCGAAATTACGAACAGCCCCGCGAAGCAGCCCACCACCAGCTTGCGGTGCGCCAGCGACCAGCGCAACGTGTCGCCGTAGGTGTCGCGCAGCCGGTTGAAGCGCTTCTCGAACGCCACGTGCACGCGCCAAATCCAGCCCTTTTCAATGTCCTGGGCCGCTTGCTCTTCTTCCGGGCTTAGCGGCGGCTCCTGGGCTTCCTCGGCCGGGGTGTTGCGGGAAGCTTCCTTGTCCAGCTCGGCAGCGCGCAGCCGTTGCAAGCCTTTTTCGGCTTCACTCACCGGCTTCCCGTTGCGAATTTCCTCGCTCGGCACCCGCTCCGGCCCCTGCCGGTGGAAGATGGGCAACTCCTTGCGCATGAACTTCATGGCCATAGTCGGCAGCAAGGTGCGCGACAAGAAGTACGACACAAACAGCACGATAATCACCGTGAGGGCCAGCGGCGTGAAGATGTCGGCGGCCACGCCTTGCAGGAAGAAAACCGGCACGAACACAATGGCCAGCCCTAGCGTGGACACCAGCGCCGGCAAAGCCACTTCGCTGGCGCTGTCGAGAATGGACTTCTTGACGCCCTTGCCCATGGCCATGTTGCGGTGCAGGTTCTCCACTTCCACCGTCGCGTCGTCCACCAGGTTGCCTATGCTCATGGCTAGGCCGCTGAGGGTCATGATGTTGAGCGTTTGCCCGCAGATATTCAGGATGATGATGGTGAGCAGGGCCGCCAGCGGAATGGAAACCGTAATCATGCCCGTCGAGCGCCAGGAGCCCAGGAACAGCAGAATCATGAGGCCGGTGAGTGCGGCGGCGGTCAGGCCTTCCACCACGACCCCGGAAATAGCCGAGCGCACGAAAAACGACTGGTCGAAGAGCAGCTTCACGTCCAGGCCGGGCGGGGCCGTGTTAATCACCCGTGGCAATTCCTTTTTGATGCCCTCAATCACGTCCAAGGTACTAGCGATGCCGCTTTTGAGGATGGGAATGACGGCGGTACGCTTGCCATCCTGCCGCACCACGTTGCTTTGCACGGCCGAGCCCTCGTGCACGAAAGCCACGTCGCGGATATAGATGGGCACCCCGTTCACCGTCTTGATGGGCAAGTCGTTGAGGGTAGCAATCACCTCCGGGCTGCTGTTGAGGCGCACGTCGTATTCCCGGTCCCCGATTTTGGCTACCCCGGCGGGCAGAATCACGTTTTGGTTGACGAGGGTATTCACCACGTCGTTGCCGGAAAGGCCCTTGCCGGCCAGCGCCTCGGGGTCCAGATCCACCATGATTTGTTTGCGGCGGCCGCCGTTGGGCACCAGCAGCGAAGCGCCCTTCACCACGGCCAGCCCCGGCCGAATAAACGAGCTGCTCGCGTCGTACAAATCCGACTCGCCCAGGGACTCCGAGCTGAGACTGGCCTGGGCGATAGGCACGTTGGAAGCCGAATAGCGAATGATGAGCGGCGCCCCGATGCCCGGCGGCAAGCCGCGCAGGATAGTAGCCGTCACGGAAGTCAGCTCGGCCACCCCGGCGTCCGGGTCGGTGCCCGGTTGGAAAAACACCTTAATCAGCCCGACGCCCTTAATGGAGCGCGATTCCAGGTGCTCGATGTTGTTGACGGTGGTGGAGTAGATGCGCTGGTTGACGTTGAGCACGCGCTTGTTCATTTCCTCGGCGCTCATGCCCTCGTAGCGCCACACCACGCCCACCACCGGAATGTTCACCTCCGGGAAAATGTCCACCGCCATCCGCAGGATAGTCGTCACGCCCGCCGCGATAATGAGCAGGGCCATCACGATAAAAGTGTACGGGCGCGAAAGCGCAATTCGGACTATCCACATAGTTGCACAGGACCAAGCAGCGCTGAGTTTTCACTCAGTTTTTCAAGCCCATACGCATAACCAATGGTTTAGGTCGCATCAATTCCAATGATGGAGATGGTGCGTAGACCCGGAATGACGCTGGTTTATTTACGCCTACGTCCGCATAAACCAGCACGGAATCAAGCAGCTTACCATTGCCTGCTGAAGCTCTGAGCTGCCTGTTGCAGATAGGAGAGCAGCGAGCAAACACGCAAAAGCCCGCCGTGCAGCTTTGCATGGCGGGCTTTTGTGATAGGAGCAAAGGCGGTTTAGAGCCGACTGCTGCGTTTGTTGGAGTATTTGGCTTTGCTGCGGCCAGCTTTCCGGAACTTGAACAGACCCCGTTTTTTGTGGCCCTTGTAGATTTTGTAGCTGGGGCGGTGGGTGTACATGCGCGCTTTCATCTTGGCGCGAGCGTAAGCAGTGGGGCGGGCCGCCTCGGCGGTGGTAGGTTCCAGGCCGCTTACCAGCAGCAGGGCAAACATCAGCAACAGGGTCCGAAACATAGAAAAGAAGGTTGGTGTGCGGTTAAAACTGACTGAGCCGTTGAAAAATTGCGTGGGGTAGTGCTAAAAAGCATTTTTCTTGACCACGTAGTACCCTATTCTAAAAACAATGCCAAAAAAGTAGAAGCGGAGCCGCAACTCTGCGCAGGTAGTAGGTCTTAGGTAGTAAGATGTTGGAAAAGAGGAAGGTGTTAATGATCCATAATTGCCTGTCATGCCACTACTTACTACCAATTACCCATTGCCTACTACAATTAGATGACTGAACATGTGGAATCCGTAATGGCGCGGCATCGGATGGGAAACGTCTCATTTTCCCGTCACCTATGCTGCTACCGTTACGCTCCCTTGCTGTATTGCTGCTATTCTTGTTGCTGCCCGGGCATTTGCCGGCCCAGCAGCGTCTGGCCACGGCCCGCCAGCGCAGCTACCTCACCAAAGTATTCCGCCTCACCGATGCGCAAACCCGGCAACTCTACGAAAACGGCCTGAGCCGTGCCCGCCCGGAGTTCTTCACCCAGCCCGTCGACTCCTTCCCAACCGACGACAGCCCCTACATAGGGCTGAGCCGCCCGCTGCCACCGGGCTACTACTTGGTGGCCCACACCCAAGGCCCGCAGCTGGTGTACTGGCTGCGCGCCGTCACGGACCGCCAACTCACCGTGCTCGACAACCAAGTAGACCTCACCCTAGTTGTGCGCGACTCGCTCGGCCGCCTGCTCGACGATGCCCGCGTGACGCTGCCCGGCAACCGCCCCGTCCCCTACGATGCCGCTACGCGCACTTACCGCCTGCCCGGCAAAGCGGGCCGACCGGGCTTGTTGGCGGTGGAGCAGGGCGGGCGCACCACGTTTCACGCGCTGGAGCAGAAGTTTCCGTACCGGCAATCGGCGGCCTCGCGCCCGGCCCTGACGTGGCGGCGGGTGCTGAGCCGGGTGCTGTACGGCTTTCCGCTGGGCTACCTCACGCGGCCCGTGCGCCGGCTGGTTGGCGACCTGCGGCACGCGTCGGACGTGACTACCGGCTTGGTCGGCCTACTTCGTTCCCCGTTCAATGAGGACGTGCGCGAGGAGCGGCAGTACCGCCGTGGAGATAGCCGTGGCAACAGCTGGGAGGAGCGGAAAGAACCCTGGGCCAGCTACCTCGCGCTGAGCAAGCCCCGCTACCGCCCCGTCGCCGATACGTTGCGCCTCAAAGCCCGCATCCTGCGCCAGCGCGACGGCCGACCCTACCGCCAGCCGCTGGAGCTGCGCCTAGTGGGTGGGTATGAGGTGAAAAGCCGCACCATTGCCGTGCTCAAGCCCGTGCGGCCCGGTTCCTACGAGTACGTGCTGCCGCTGCTCGATACGCTGGGTCTGCGTCCTGACCAAACCGTGTACGTGCGCTTGGTGCGGCCCGGCTCCAGCCAGCAAGTGCTGGCCAGCGGCAGCTTTCAGCTGGAAGACTACGAGCTGAAAAACACCCGCTACACCTTGCGCGCCGCCGAAACGCCCCACCGGCGCGGTACGCCACAAGCCTTGTTCCTGCGGGGCCAGGATGCCAACGAGCTGAACCTGCTCGATGCCCGGCTGCGCCTGAGCGTGACGCCTAGCGGGGTGGGGCGTTTCCCCGGCCGCCAGGTGTTCGTACCCGATACACTCTGGACCCGCGCCCAGCCGCTCGATGCCACCGGTGAAACCCGCCTCAACCTGCCCGAAACGGCCCTGCCCGCCGCCAACTTCACCTACCTCGTGCAGGCCACCTTCCTCAACGCCGACAACGAGCGGCGCACCGAAACTACCTCCGTCGCCTACACCCTCGACCCCGGTGAGCTGAAGCTGGAGCTGCGCCACGATTCCGTGCTAGCCCGCTACGAGGTGCGCGGTCCGGCGCGGCCCCACGCGGCCACGCTCGAAACGACGACCCGCCTCTACAACGGCACCACCGACCGGATCAGCCGTGCCGTGACGCTGCCCTTGATCTTGCCGCTCGATTCCCGCGCTACCTCATACCGCCTCTTCGATGCCGACGGGCACGAAGCCTCGCTGGCCCTGCACGCCGGCAATTCCGGCCTGCTGCTACGCTCCGACCGTAGCCACGACTCTATCTCGCTGGCGGCCGAAAACCCGCAGCGGCTGCCGTTCTGGTACTATCTCTACCGCGGCAACCAGCTCGTGCGGCGTGGCTACGGCCCCGACCTTTTGCTGGCACTTCCGGCGCCGGGCGCGGAAACCTGGTACGTTTCGCTGCACTATTTCTGGGCCGGGGAGCTGCAAACCGCCGAGTACAACGTGCCGCTGCCCCAGCATCAGCTACTGGTGCGCGCCGAGCAGCCCGATGTGGTGTATCCGGGGCAGCGCGTGCAGCTGCACTACACCGTCACGGATGGCGGCGGCCGGCCCGTGCCCCACGCCGACCTTACGGCCTATGCCTACACCAGCAAGTTCGAGGAGCCTACCGCCCCCGAGGTGCCGAATTTCGAGCCCGAAGTGGCCGGGCGCTTGTCGTTGCGGCGGTTTGCGCTGGGGGCGGGTTTCGAGAACGACGAGAATCGGACTGGGCAGCGCCTGTTGGACTGGGGCGCGTGGCGGCGGCAGCTGGGGCTGGATTCGTTGCGCTTCTACCAGTTCCTGTACCCCGACTTCGGCACTTTCCATGAATACCGGCCCGCGCCGGGCGGCATCACGCAGCTGGCTCCGTTCGTCGTGGATTCGGGGCGGGTGCAGCCGGCGGTGGTGGTGTACGTGGATGGCGTGCCCGTGTACGTGGCGGCCGTAAACGGCCAGGAACCCTTCGCACTGGTAGCCGACAGCGGCCTGCACACCGTCGCCGTTCGTACGCCCGACCGCCTCGTAACGCTGCGCGGCGTGTACCTGCGCCACCTGCACAAGCTCACGCTCAGCATCGACCCCAACCGCCCCTGCCACGAGCTGACGGTGGAAAAGCGCAGCTGGCTTAGCAGCGCGGAGCAGGAAGAGCTGCAACGGTTTCTGATTTTGGTGGACAAGCACGAGGCGGATGAGCGGGTGTTGCTACGCCAGGGCAACCGCCTGCAACCGCTCGGCACCGGCCGCCCCGTTCCCAAGCCGGGCCGCCCCGGCCAGCCGCGCTACCACTACACCACCTCCGACCGCTACGACCGCACCCTGTTCTACATTGGCGGCCCCTTCCGGCCCGATTCCGTGCTGCTGCGCCGCTCCGACGGACTGCGGCGCAAGTTTCTGCGCGAACCCGGCTACCGCTACACCTTCGAGGCGGGCCTGCTGAAAATGCGCTGCACGCAGGGCAATGAATTTGGCTCTCTGACGGCGGCTAATTCCTTCACCTGGTTGCCTTTCGATGATTTCGCCTACACCGAGGCCGACATGAAGCCGCAGCCGGCTACCAACTACTACCAGGGGCCAAGCCCGGAGCCTATTCTTGTCAATCCAACCAGTACGCCCGCCGGGCAGGGCCGCCTGGAGGTGCGCCTGCCCATTACCGACCAGACCACGGCGGGGTTGCCCACCGTGCCGCCTGTGCTTTATACGCTCGTCACGCAGCCGGGCAATGCCAAGTTTGTTCGGCTGGAGCGTTATCTGCCCCAGGCTGTTCACGCCCTACCTCCGGGTCGTTACCGCCTGGCCCTGCTGCTGGCCGATAGTTCCGTTTTGGCCCCCAATGCCGATATCCGCGTGCAGCCCAACGGCACCACCTACGTGCAGCTGGAACGGGCCGATGTACTGCCCGACAGTCGCGCTACGCAGACCTGGCGGCGTCGTTTTGCCCGGCTGGTGCGGGAGCGGCTGCCCAAGCTTGCTTCGACTAATGAGTTGGATGGCAACTACGCCCGCCGCGAAATCAACGTGGCCACGCCCGTGGTGCCGCAGCCCGGCTGGCGGGTGCAGCGGGGCCGGGTCGAAGACAAGCAAACCGGCGAGGGCCTGCCGGGTGTCACGGTGCTGCTCAAAGGCACGACCATTGGCATTTCAACCAATGCCGATGGCAGCTTTACGCTGTCCGTGCCACCGCGGGGCGGCGTGCTGCAATTCTCCTTCATCGGCTATGTCTCGCAGGAACATCCGCTCGACGGCCGGGATATGGTGATAGGCATGGACACCGATTCCAAGGAGTTGAACGAAGTGGTAGTTACCGGCTTCGGTGTAGAAAGCCGACGGGAGTATCTTACAGCCTCTGTTTCGACGATAACGAGCGACGCCTTGTCCGGCCGCGCACCGCGCGTTGTTATTCGCGGCAATAGTAGCGTCGCTGGTAGCCTCGCGGGCTCTTCGCCGTTGCTCATAGTGGATGGATTGCCATTTACGGGCCAGCAGGCCGATATTGACCCCGATAATATTGCCAGCATCAAAATACTGAAGGGCGCGGAAGCCGCGGCCACGTTTGGGTCGCGGGTGGCGAATGGCGTCATCATCATCCAAACCAAAAACGGCATCCGTGGCCAAACCGCCGCAGGCCTCAATCCGGGAGATGCCATTGGGCCCGATGGCCTGCCCGCCGGCGGGCGCGACCCGCACCGGGCCTTGCGCCGCCGCTTCTCTGATTCCGGCTGGTGGCGCCCCACGCTCGTCACCGACCAGCAGGGCCGCGCCAGCACCGAAGTGGTAGTGCCCGACGACATCACCGGCTGGGACACCTTCGTGCTGGCCTCCGACGACCACGCCCGCACCGGCTCGTTTAGCGCCCTCATGCGCTCCTTCAAGGCCGTTTTGGGAGAGCTGGCTACCCCGCGCTTCCTCATCCAGGGCGACCGGGCGCAGCTCATCGGCAAATCTCTTAACTACCTTCCCGACACCACGCAAATCACGACCAGCTTCCGGGTGGGCGAGGGGCCGGCCCGCACCCAGCGGCACCAGCTAGCCACTTCCGTGGTCGATACGTTGACCATCACCGCCCCCTCGGATGCCGATTCGGTGCAAGTCAGCTTTGCCCTGACGCAGGCCAATGGCTACCAGGATGGCGAGTTGCGCTACATTCCGGTGCTGCCCGCCGGCACCCGGGAGCGAGTGGGCACCTTCGCCGTACTCACGGCCCGTGACACGACGCTTACGTTACCCGTGCAGCCGGCGCTAGGGGAGGTGACGGTGCGGCTGGAAAGTGACCCACTGCCCACGCTGCTCGACGAAATCCGCCACGTGCAGCGCTACGCCTACCTCTGCAACGAGCAGGCGGCGTCCAAGCTCAAAACGCTCTTGCTGAAACAGCGCATCCGGCAGCACCTCAAGCAGCCTTTCAGCGGGGAGAAAGACGTGAACCGCCTCGTGCGCCACCTGCTGCGGGGTCGCCATCAGCCCGAAGGCTTGTGGGGTACCTGGCCCGCTTCGCCAATTAGCCCCTGGGCCACGGTGCACGTGCTGGAAGCCCTGCTCGAAGCCGAAAAGCAAGGCTACAAAGTGCCCCTCGACCGGTCCGCGTTGCGCCTCTACCTGCTCAAGCAGCTCGATTACGCCTTCGCCGATGCCAAAGCCCGCGCCGCCCTCTCGGCCACGCCCGTCGGCCAGCGTATCGACCAGCTGTACTTCCGCTCCGACGACGACCGAATCCGCCTGCTGCACGTGCTGCATCACCTCGGCGCCCAGCCCGATTTCCGCACCTACGTAACGCGCTTGGAGCGCGAGCAGACCGGCCGCCAGCCCCTGGACCGGTACCTGGCCCTAGCGGCCTTACGTCAGCAGCTGGGCCTCCCGTTTCAGCTCGATACGCTGCGCCGCTACCGCCTGCGCACGGAACTGGGCGGCGTGTTTTATGCCGATACGCTGCGCATGGGCTCTTTTTATCGCTACCTGCTGCCCGACCGAATTGGGAATACGCTGCTGGCTTACCGCCTGCTGCGGGCCAAGGGCGGGCAAGAAGCGGAGCTGACGCGCATTCGTACCTTCCTGCTCCAAGCGCGCCGCACGGCCAGCCACTGGAGCAGCACCTACGAAGCCGCCCAGATTCTCGAAACCATCGTGCCCGACCTGCTGGTAGCGGGTGCCGGCGGTCTTATGGCCCGCGCCCAACTCAGCGGCGCACTGAACCAGGAAGTGCGCGCGTTTCCGTTTGAAGTGAAGCTGCCAGCCGCGGCGGGTTCGCTCACGTTGCGCAAGGAAGGCGGGCTGCCGGTGTATGCCACCGCGTATCAGTCGTTTTGGAATGCCGCACCCGAAGCCAAAGCCGCGCCGTTTGGGGTGCGTACCACGCTGGCCGGGCAGGAGGGAGGCCGCGTGAAGCTGCGCGCCGGCCAGCCCACCGAGCTGCTCGTAACCGTGGACGTGAAGGCCGAAGCCCGCTACGTGCTGCTGGAAGTGCCCATCCTGGCCGGCTGCTCCTACGGCGACAAACTGCCCGGCAACTACTTCGAAGTGCACCGTGAATACCTGCGTCACCAGGTGGGCATCTTCATGGATGTGCTGCCCGTCGGCCGCCACACGTTTCGCATAGCCCTACAGCCGCGCTACCGGGGCCGCTACACCATCAACCCCGCCAAAGCCGAGCTGATGTACTTCCCCACCAAGTTCGGCCGCTCCGCCAGCAAGCAGGCGGTGGTGGAGTAGAGGTAGGAATGAGCAAACTGTTCTCGTGAGGAGACCCAAGTGTCATTGCGAGGAGGCACGACGAAGCAATCCTTCCTCTCTGTGAGACGACCCTCCTGAAGAGACAAATCTTCGGCATTAGTATGCCAACCTAATGGCAGGGGCTAGTCTTACAAGTGAAGTTCTTCGCAGAGTGAGGAAGGATTGCCACGGCTGCGCCTCGCAATGACAGCCGGAGCTTCCAACTTCCTCCTCGTACTTTCGCTCCTGATGTCTTACTCCCTGTTTCTATTCGATTACGATGGTACGCTCTGCGATACCCGCCGGGCCATAATCTACAGTCTGCGGCGGGCGTTTGAGGAATTGAACCAGCCCGAACCGCCGGCCGCCGCGCTGGAAGCCGTAGTGCAGCGGGGGCTGCCACTAGCCGAAACCTTTCAGGAGCTACTACCGCCCGGCACGCCGTCCGCGCCCGATACGTGGGTGGCGACGTACCGCGCCATCTACCGGGCCGAGGCAGAAGAGTTTGTCACAGTCTTTCCCGGCGCCCGCGAAACGCTGGCGGCTATTGTTGCGGATGGCGCGCAAGTCGTCATCATCAGCAACAAGGGCCTGGAAATCCTGAAAAACTCACTACGCCGCCTCGACCTCGCCGATTATGCCACGCTCGTGCTCGGCGACGAACCTGCCACCTCCGGGTCCGCGCGCCCGCTCAAACCCGACCCACACTTGTATCAACACCTCATTCAGCCCCAGTTTCCGACGGTCAGCGCCGCGCACACGCTCATGGTCGGCGACACGGCCACCGACTTGCAGTTTGCCCGCAACTGCGGCCTCGCGGCGGCCTGGGTTACGTTCGGGTTCGGTTCCGCGGCCGAGTGCCTGGCCCTCGAACCAACCTACCAAATCAACCGGCTGAAAGAAATTAGAAAGCTACTATAGCGCCTTTCTGTACACTCCATTATTGCTTCGGGCTGCCTCCAGCCGCCGCGAGACAAGCACCTTTCCTCTTATGTCTTCCACTACCCCTTCTACCGAATCTCAGCTCCGTGCTGCGCTGCTCGGCCTTGCCGTTGGCGATGCCCTCGGCGTGCCCGTGGAGTTCCAAAGCCGCGATGCGCGCCGCTCCGACCCCGTCGTGGACATGCGGGCCTACGGCACCCACCACCAGCCGGCTGGCACCTGGTCCGACGATGCTTCACTCACGTTCTGCCTCGCCGAAACCATTGCGGAGGGCTTTACGCTGCGCCGACTGGCCGATAAGTGCTGCTGCTGGTACTACGAAAACCTCTGGACGCCGCGCGGCTCCGTGTTTGATATCGGCATCACCACCCGCGAGGCGCTGTATAAGCTAAAAACCAACCCCGAAGGCTCCCCGCTGGCGGGTGGCACCGATGAATGGAGTAACGGCAACGGCGCACTGATGCGAATTCTGCCGCTGGCTTTCTACAAGACCGAGGCGCCATTAAGCAGTCGATTTTTGCTGATTTCCGACGTTTCCGCCGTTACGCACGGGCACGTACGTTCTGCCGTGGCCTGCTTTCTGTACCTGGAAATGGCCCGGCACCTGCACGCCGGCCTGACACCCGCTGCCGCGTACACCCAGTTGTGCGCCGAAGCCCCGGCTCTGCTTCAAGAGTTGAACGTACCCGCCGCTGAAATCAAGCAGTTCGACTATCTGCTCACTGGCCGCTTGGCCGACTTTCCCGAGCAGATCATCCGCAGCGGGGGCTACGTCCTGCACACGCTCGAAGCCAGCCTCTGGTGTCTGATGCGCCACCACACCTACGCCGAAACCGTGCTGGCCGCCGTCAACCTCGGCGAAGACACCGATACCACCGGTGCTGTAACGGGCGGCTTGGCTGGCTTATACTACGGTGAAGCCGCTATTCCGCCGAAGTGGCTGGCCGTGCTGGCCCGCCGAGCGGATATCGAAGACTTAGCGCGGCGCATGACTAGAGCTGTCAATATCATTCCGCAGAAATAAAGCTGGCTAGCAAGGCCTAGAAAAAGCAAAAGGCCCTTCAGCGCGTTGCTGAAGGGCCTTTTTTCGCATTGCTGCGGTCCGGACGGGACTCGAACCCGCGACCTCCGCCGTGACAGGGCGGCATTCTAACCGACTGAACTACCGAACCAGTTCTTCTCAGAAAGCCAACTGCTTTCCGCTAAGGTGTGCAAAGGTAAGAGGGGTTTTGGTATTTGCAACCAGAAAAGAAGCGTTAATCAACAAAACAAGACCCTTTTTATAGTGTCGCGCAGGTTTGGCAGGAGCCATTGGTCTAATAATCAAGGACGAGCAACGAACTGTATATAGCCGCGGACGGAACACTATTTAATGTTCCTTCGTGAGCTTCTGCGCCAATTGCTGGCACTCCGCGTGCCGAGGGCACTCCACGGCGTCAATCCTGCCGTTTGCATCAGCCCGTAGCACGAGGCCGGCCCTAGCAACGTGAACCCATAGCGCTTCAATGCCTGGCTGAGCGCCTCGGCCTGTGGCGTGCTCAGCGGCGGCGCTTGCCCGTCGGGTCGTTGCGCATCGATGGGCTGGCCATCTACGAAACTGTAGAAAAAAGCCAGCACGCCGGCATCGCCGCCTACCGCCTCTTTTAGCTTCAGCCAGGCGCGGGCGTTCTGCACAGTGGCCTCCAGCTTGCGCCGGTTGCGAATAATGCGCGGGTCAGTCAGCAGTTCTTCTATCTCGTAGGGCGAAAAGTTGGCTAGCCGCGTGGGTTCGAAGCCGGCCAGCAATTCTCGAAAATGCTCCCGCTTGGGCAGCACCACCCGCAAGCCAATACCCACCTGAAATGTGAAGAGCACCACGTATTCAAATAGGATATCAGCGTCCGTGATGGGCTCGCCCCATTCGTGGTCGTGGAAATCGCGGAGTTGCGTAGTTTGCTCAAACCAGGTGCAACGAGCTAGGGTCATGGTTTTGGGCGACTTAGCCGCGTTCAGTGTGATAGTGGTTGAGGCGTAGCAGCAAGTGTTCGAGCAACTCCAAATCGGCTTGCGTCAGGAGTTGGAATAGATCGTCGCTGATGTGGTCCATTTGGTCGCTGGCTTCCTCGAACACCTGCCGGCCAGTTGGCGTCAGCCCTACGCGCTTTTGCCGCCGGTCGGTGGCGTCTGGTCGTTCTTGCATGAGGCCCTGGCGCATGAGGCGGGCCAGCATCTGAATACCGGTGGTAGTTTCCAGCAAGTCGTACTGAAACAGCTGCGTCTTGGTGGGCTCCTGCAAATAATGCGCGCCTGCCAGTAGCGAATACTCGTCGATGCTTTGCAAGGGCGACTCCGTGAACTGCCGTTTGAAAGACAAGCGCATAAAGCGCGATAGCCGCCACAGGAGCATTGCTACTTTGTCGGATAGTCGCACCTGCTGGTAATGGGCTTCTTGGGGTAGCTCGGTAGCTTCTGGGCTAGGGGTGGGAGAGGTACGGCGGAGCAGCCAGCCCCCAAATGGAGCCAGAGCAGGCGTTTCGCCCGCTGCCATACACTCGGCGCTATAAGTTTCCCACTGCTGAATCAGCGGAACGATGCTAGGCGAAAGGGTTTGCATAAAGCAAAGATAGTGCAGATGTGAAAAAAATATTTCAGAAGTGGACAAACATTAGAGGAGCTACCTCGTTGATAAAGTATGCTCACTTATGAGGTATATAACTTCATAAAGGAGGTAAATCTTGATCATTTGACGATTCGCTTCTTCTCACCTCACTTTGCGACTTATGCACCCCAAAAAGTCACTCGGCATTCTTTTCTTCACCATCTTTCTAGACCTGATGGGCTACGGCCTCATCATTCCGCTGCTGCCTGGCTATACTCGTTCGCTCGGCGCATCGGCCCTGCTGGTTGGGGTAGTGGCGGCCGCTTATAGCGTTACGCAATTCCTATTCGGCCCCGTGCTTGGTAGCTGGTCCGACCGTATTGGTCGCCGGCCAGTGCTGCTCGGTACCATCGCCCTGAACATAGCGGCTTACCTCGTCTTTGGTCTAGCTCACACCTTGCCGCTGCTACTCTTTTCGCGCTTGCTGGCTGGTGCCGCCTCCGGCAACCTGTCGGTGGCCCAGGCTTATCTGACGGATATTACACCACCGGAGGGCCGCGCTAAGGCCCTGGGCATGATTGGCGCAGCCCTCGGTCTGGGGTTCATCTTTGGCCCGCCCGTGGGTGGGGCCGTGCAGTTCTACCTCGGTATTGAATGGGTGGGCTACGTGGCCGCCGCGCTGGCCGGGCTGAATCTACTGTTGGCGCTAGGGCGCTTGCCGGAGTCGCTGCCTGCCAGCCGGCCGATGCGCCCAGTGCGCCTGCTCGACGTCGAGGCGTTGGCTGCTATAAGCCGTTCGCCGCAGTTGCGGCGTCTGTTTAGCGTGTATTTTCTTTTCACGTTGGCCTTCGCTTTGCTCACCGTCACGGGCGCGTTGCTGTGGAAAGATAGATTTAAGCTCAACGACGCCCAGATTGGCTACACCTTCGCGGGTATTGGGGTAGTCACGGCTGGGGTGCAGCTAGGGCTACTAGGCCGGTTGGTGCCCCGCTTTGGGGAGCGGCGCCTGCTGCTTGCTGGTTTGTTGCTGATGGCTGTGAGCTTTGTGCCGATGCCTTTCATGGCGCCGGGCGCATTCGGCTCGGGTGAGTTATTGCTGATTGCCGTCTTCGGGCTGGGCTACGCGTTGGTGCTGCCTAGCGGCACCGCTCTGGTGTCGCGTTCCGTGGGAGCGGCCGAGCAGGGTCAGGTCCTGGGCCAATACCAGAGCGTGGCCGCGCTGGCTCGTATTGTGGGGCCAATCATGGGGGCGTCGCTTTACGGGTGGCGCATAGAAAGCCCCTACCTGCTGGGTGGCAGCCTGATGCTGCTCACGTGGCTGCTGGCCCAGCGTATCCGCCAGCCGGAGCCGCAACCGGAGCCTGCCGTCGTGCCAGCCGCGGCCTAAAGGTGCTCTGCCGCCGGCCATATTAGCCCTCGTTGTAGCGGCTCGTTTACATTTTCGCAACCTCTTCACTTATGCTCGCTACTGCTCCTTCTTTTCCTGCTGCTCACGTGGCACCGCCAGACGTGCTGGTGTTCAAAACCTCCGTTAGCCATCGGCAACAGGTGCAGAGCCTTACCCCCGTGCTCCGTCCGTTCGGCCGTTGGACCTTCGATCTAGAAGATTGCGACCGGGTTTTACGCGTCGAAACCGATCTTGGCAATGCGCTGCTCATCTGCCACCTGCTGCTGGCCCGAGGATTTGTCTGTGAGGAATTACCCGATTAATTGTTGCCAACTTACTCCTTACTTATCTGCCCAGGCATGAAACACTCTGGCTCCGCTGATTTGCCCCTTTATTCCGGCTCCGTACCACCCTGGCTGGCCGAACGGATGAGCCGCTTGGGGCTGGCCATTACGGAGGCCATCTTGCTCGAAGAAGGTACGGCCGGCTTTCTGGCGCGCCTTTCGGACCCGTTCTGGTTTCAAAGTTTCGGCGCGGTGTTGGGCATGGACTGGAATTCTTCGGGGGTAACCACGGCCGTGATGGGCGCTCTGAAACGCGTCCTCAACCCGCACGCCGCCGCGCTTGGTCTCTACGTATGCGGGGGCAAGGGTAAACATTCCCTGCAAACTCCCGCCGAACTACTGCGCGTAGGCGAGCGGACCGGCCTCGATGGTGTGGCCCTGGCCCGCGCCAGCAAGCTCACCGCCAAAGTAGATAACACGGCCATTCAGGATGGTTTTCAGCTCTACCTGCACTCTTTTGTGGTAGCTACTGATGGGCAGTGGGCGGTAGTGCAGCAAGGCATGCGCGGCGGTACGGCCAGCGCCCGTCGTTATCACTGGCACTCGCCTGCGTTGCGCTCCTTTGTAGAAGAGCCCCATAGCGGCATCTGCGGCGAGCCGCAGGGTCAGATTCTCAACCTCGTTGATGCGCAGGCTCAACCCGCGCAAACGGCTATTCTGCACATCGCACGGGAAGAGCCGGAACGCATGCTCCGCGAAATCCGACAGATGCGCCTGCCCAGCTACCACGAGGTGCGCGCCGCCGACGTGGACCTCAAGCGCCTCGGCGCCGTGCTCTACCTGGCTCAGGAGCAGGCTCCCGCCGCCTTCGAAGATGTACTGCTGTTGCCTGGCTTGGGGCCACGCACGCTGCAATCATTGGCCCTGGTTAGCGAAGTGATTCACGGCACTCCATCCCGCTTCACCGACCCGGCCCGCTTCTCGTTCGCGCACGGCGGCAAGGGCGGCCGGCCCTTTCCCGTGCCTACCCGCGTGTACGACCAAACTATTTCGGCTCTGCGTCAGACCGTCGAGCAAGCCAAAATCGGACACACGGACAAGCAGCACGCCCTGCAAAAACTGCACAAGGTGGCGGAGCGCGCCGAGCAGGATTTTACGCCGAATGATAAGTTCGAAGAGCTTCTCCAAAAGGAACGCGACGACTCGTGGAAATACGGCGGACGCACGTCTAGCGGCTATGTGAAACCACCCAAGCCAGGTCAGCAGCTGCGTCTGTTCTGAGCTGAGTGGGCAAGTAGCCAGAGTGCGATAGTTGAAGGCACTGCTTGCCCGCTAATACCCAACATTAGGCTGCCATTTGGCACAAAAAAGAAGCCCCCGTAAGTAACTGCTTACGAGGGCTTCTTTTTGCATTGCTGCGGTCCGGACGGGACTCGAACCCGCGACCTCCGCCGTGACAGGGCGGCATTCTAACCGACTGAACTACCGAACCAGTTCTTCACTGCCGGGGCGTTGAAGTGGTGCAAAAGTAGACGGCGGGGGTGGAGTACGCAACTATGGCCGTAAAAAAACCGGGAAAAAGGCGCTGCTCGTCTTGTTTGCGGCTGTTTATCAGCGACTAATTTTTTTGCAAAAAACGGCCCGCCCGCGCGGTGGGCTGTCTGCACGGCTTCGCTTACCTTTGCTTCCCTTCTCTCACTCCGCAACCCAGACGCATCCAACCGTGGCCATGCTCCTCGATTTTGAACAACCGATTGCCGCTCTCGAAGGCAAGCTCCGTGAAATGCAGCAACTGGCCCTCGACAGCCAGGTAGACGTTTCGGAAGCCGTAACGGCGCTCGAAACCAAGATAAAGGCCCTCAAAAAGGAAACCTACGCCAACCTCACCCGCTGGCAGCGCGTGCAGCTCTCTCGCCACCCCGACCGGCCCTACACGCTCGACTACATCGAAGGCATGACCGACAAGTTCATCGAGCTGCACGGCGACCGGACCGTGGCCGACGACAAGGCTATGGTAGGCGGCTTCGCCGAGCTCGATGGCCGCTCGGTGATGTTTATTGGGCAGCAAAAAGGCCGTAACACCAAGCAGCGGCAGTTTCGCAACTTCGGTATGCCCAACCCCGAAGGCTACCGCAAGGCTCTGCGCCTGATGAAGCTGGCTGAGAAATTCGGCAAGCCTATTGTGACGCTGATTGATACGCCCGGCGCGTTTCCGGGCTTGGAAGCGGAGGAGCGGGGGCAGGGCGAGGCCATTGCCCGCAACCTCAAGGAAATGTTCCTGCTCAAGGTGCCCGTCATCTGCATCATCATCGGCGAGGGCGCTTCGGGCGGGGCCCTGGGCATTGCCATCGGCGATAGGGTGCTGATGCTGGAAAACACGTGGTACTCGGTGATTTCGCCGGAGTCGTGCAGCAGCATTCTGTGGCGCTCCTGGGATTACAAGGAGCAAGCGGCCGAAGCCCTCAAGCTCACGGCCACCGACATGCTCGGCAATAAGCTCGTGGATGGCATCGTGAAGGAGCCCCTCGGCGGCGCCCACACCGACCCGGCGGCCATGATCAAAGCCCTGAAAAAGACCATCCTCAAAACTATCGACGAGCTGGAGGCCCTGCCCCACGAGGAACGCATCAGCCAGCGTATCGACAAGTTCTCCGCGATGGGCGTGGTGCTGGAATAAAGTCAATTGTTGAATTGCTGCATAATTAAATGGTTGCTCAACGGCGCGTTAGAAAGATCAGCCATTTAATCATTAAACCGTTAAGCCATGCAAATTCATACGCTCGATACCGGCCTGTTTAAGCTTGATGGGGGAGCCATGTTTGGCGTGGTGCCGCGTAGCATGTGGCAGAAACTCAACCCGCCCGATGCCAACAACATGTGCACCTGGGCCATGCGCTGCCTGCTGATTGAGGATGGCGGCCGGCTGGTGCTCGTCGATAATGGTATTGGGGAGAAGCAGGACGAGAAGTTTCGGGGGCATTTCTACCTGCACGGCGACGATACGCTGGAAGGCTCGCTGCGCAAGCTCGGTTTCACGTCGGCCGACATTACGGACGTGTTTCTCACCCACCTGCACTTCGACCACTGCGGCGGCTCGGTGGTGCGCACATCTGGCGGGGCGCTGGAACTGGCTTTTCCCAACGCCACCTACTGGAGCAACCAAAGCCACTGGGACTGGGCCGTGACGCCGAACCCGCGCGAGAAAGCCAGCTTCCTGAAAGAAAATATCCTGCCCATCCAGGAAAGTGACCACCTGCAATTCGTGGACCCCGCGGCCGGGGTGCCCGAGGCACTAGCCAGCTTCCGCGACATCCTCTTCGCCGACGGCCACACCGAGAAGATGATGGTACCGCTGCTCGAATACAAAGGCCGGACGGTGGCTTTTATGGCCGATTTGCTGCCCAGTACCGGCCACGTGCCGCTACCCTACGTGATGGCCTACGACGTGCGGCCCCTGCAAACCATGACCGAAAAGGAGCAGATCCTGCGCCGGGCAGCCGACGAAAACTGGGTGCTGGTGCTGGAACACGACCCCACCACGGAATGCTGCACCGTACAGCATACCGAAAAAGGCATCCGTCTGGCCGATACGTTCCGCCTGTCCGAGCTGTAACGCTCAGGCTCGTGCGCGGAACGGATTGCCGCGTTACGGGCTTAGTTCGAGAACTTTTTGGGGCTGCTTTGTAGCCGAGCTGCTTGATTTCACGTTGTTGGGTTGCGGTTTTTTCCTAACGCCAAACATGCCTGCTTCTCGTGGCCGAAACTGACAACCAACAACTAGCAATCAGCAACTCCCTGGCTTTGGCGCTTTCCGGGGGTGGGGCGCGGGGTATTGCGCATTTGGGCGTATTGGCGGCGCTGGAAGAGCTACAGATGCCGGTGGGCCGTATAGCCGGGGTGTCGTCGGGGGCTATTGCGGGCACGTTTTACGCGGCTGGGTTTCCGCCCCGTGAGATTCTGCGGCTGTTCATGGGCATCAATATCACGCGGCTCACGCGCATGGCATTCAGCCGCTACGGTTTGTTGCAGCTCGATGCCGTGCAGCAACTGTTTGCCCAGCACCTCGGTCCCGACTGCACCTTTGCCGACCTCAAGATTCCGCTCACACTCGTTGCTACTGATCTCACAGAGGGCGCGTCCGTTTATTTTTCGGAAGGCTCGCTGATTCCGCCGCTGCTGGCCTCTTCGGCGGTGCCGGTGCTGTACCGGCCGGTGGAGTACCAGAATCGGCAGCTCGTGGATGGCGGTTTGCTCAACAACCTGCCCGTGGACGCGCTGCTTGGGCGCGGCCTGCCGGTAGTGGCCGTGAACTGCATCCCAACCAACCGGGCGGTACGCGTCACGAGCTTTCGTAGCCTTGTGGAGCGCACGCTCAACCTGGTCATCAACGCCAACAGCACCCTCAGCAAGCTACAGTGCGACCTGCTGCTGGAGCCGCCGGATCTGCGCACGTACCGGCCGCTGGATTACCGCCGGGGGCAGGAGCTGTTCGATATCGGCTATACGTACACGCTGGCCCAGGCCGAGGAGCTAACGGCGCTGCTGGCGGTGCGGGCTTCCTAGTGGCATACGGGTGCGGGCTTCGCCTACATTTGTCTAGTTTTGATTTTTGGCTGCCCTTCTTCCACCCAGGGCGTTTTTTCCCGCATGGCTGCTCGCAAGACCTCTTCCTTCTGGTATCTGTTTTCAAAATTCTGGTTCTGGATAACCGGCTGGCGGCTGGGCTCACAGGTGCCGCCCGGCATCAAGAAGAGTATGATGATTGCCGCGCCGCACACCAGCAACTGGGATTTCATGTACGCCCGCGCCGCATTTTTCCTCATGGATGTCGATGTGAAGCTCACCATCAAGAAGGAGTGGACCACCATTCCGGTGCTGGGCGCGCTGGTCCGCTCGCTAGGCGGGCTGGCCGTGGATAGGAGCAAGAACAACAGCCTCGTAGACGGCATGGTGCAGCTTTTCCAGGAGCGTGACGAGCTGGTGATTCTCATTACGCCAGAAGGCACGCGCAGCTACCAGCCCAAGTGGCGCAAGGGCTTCTACCACGCCGCCATGGGTGCGGGCGTACCCATTCTACTCGGCTACCTCGATTACCAGAAGAAAGAAGCCGGCGTCGGTCCCGCGTTCTGGCCCACCGGCGACTACGAAAAAGACCTAGAGGAAATCAAAGCCTATTACCGCACCAAGCCCGGCCGCTTCCCGGAAAAAGGTGTACGTTGAGTCTGCAAACGCAAACGAGGCTTAGCTCTTGGCGTTTCTTCGACACGATTTCACTCCCCAAGCCACCCTCATATACCTATCCGCCGCATGGAAAAGCTGCAAACGTTGCTCTGGATACTGCTGGGGCTGGGAATTTTCATCTGGCGCATGGTGCAGAAGGCGCGGGCCGCTATAGCCCGCGACCAGCGGGAGCGGCCCGCCCGCACCGGGCAAGCGCCGCCGCTGCCGGCCGCTTCGTTTGAAGAACTGCTGAAGCAGATGCAGGCGAAAAATACCGCTCCTGCACCGCCCGCCGTGCCAACAGCCCGCGAAATCACGACCCCGGCCGGCCGACCATTGCCCCGCGAAACGCCGCCGGTGGCCCGTAGCCTGGAGCGTACCGAGCAGACGTCCCGAACCCTGGAAGCAACTCCCGAAGCCCGTTCCTTGGAGGTGCCCCTGCACGAAGCTCGCCGCGCCGCTCAACTGGCCCGCGCCAGCAACCGCCCCGTTCAGGAAGACTACTGGACGCGCCAAGCCGCCCAGGCGAAAGCACCGGCGCAGTCAGCCGTTGCCGATATGCTGAAAAACCCGGCCAACCTGCGCACAGCTTTCGTGCTGAGCGAGATTCTGCAACGCAAGTTCTAGGCACCGCGAAATCGTGGTCAGGGCGGAAGTCGCTGGCTTGAATGCCTGAGCCGAATTTTTGCCGCCTATACACGTCGATTCGCCCGCGCCGGCTGCCGACTAGCGTATTCCAGCTGGCACCTTGCGTGTTCAAGTTGCCAACTTCAACATTCAAGACGGCAACTTTAGTGTTCAAGACGGCAACTTGAGTGTTCAAGATGGCAACTTGAGCGTTCAAGTTGGCAAGTTTGCTGTTCAAGCCGGCAACTTGAACGTTAGAGTTGACGGGTTTGTGAAAGAAGCCACTGAAGCCGCTTAGGAACTGTAGTTGAACGTCAGGTCGTGCTTCGGCAAGCGGATACCGGGTGAGGCCATGCCATTCTAAACAGCTTCTGTGGTTTCGATTGTAGACCAAGTAGCCGGTGGTGCCTAAATCCGTAGAGCAAGCCTTTATATTATCACTCACGAAAACGCCCGGCCTACACAGGTCGGGCGTTTTGTGTAAGTAGCAGTTTTAGACAGTTAGTCTTGGGTGAGGGCGTAGGTCACCAGGTTGGCGCCCATCTTCAGGGCGGCTTCGTGGGTTGCGGGGGTGTCTTCGGGGTAGGTGCCGAGGTCTTCCCAGCCGTTGCCCAGGTCGCACTCGTAGCTGTAGAAGCACACTAAGCGACCTTTGTAGAGCAAGCCGAAGCCTTGTGGACGTTTCCCGTCGTGCTCGTGAATTTTGGGTAGGCCTTTCGGAAACTGGTATTTCTGGTGGTAAACGGGGTGGGAGAAGGGCAGCTCCACGAAATCCAGCTCGGGAAAGACCTTCTTCATCTCGGGCCGGATGAACTTGTCGAGGCCGTAGTTGTCGTCGATGTGCAGGAAGCCGCCGCCGGTGAGGTAGCGGCGCAGATTCTTGGCTTCGGCCTCCGTGAAAGCCACGTTGCCGTGCCCGGTCATGTGGATGAAGGGGTAGGTGAGCAGTTCCGGCGAATCCAGCTCCACGGTGGCTTCATCGGGGGCAATGTTGGCTTTGAGGGCTTGGTTGCAGAAGCGGATGAGGTTGGGCAGGCTGGTTTTGTTGGCGTACCAGTCGCCACCGCCGCCGTAATGCAGCTTGGCGATGCGGAAGCTGGGGGCCAGCGGCGTGGCGGCCGTAGCGAGGAATAGCGTGAGGGCCAGCAGAATGCGAATCATAGGGTTTTGAATGAGCTAATGGTGGTTCCCGCAGAGGTTCGCGGAGGAAACGCAGAGGTACGCTGAGGTCGTTCAACGAGCTGCCAATTCGCGGGCCACGTGTACCGTGTGTACGGCGGCCAGCGCGGCCGTTTCGGTGCGGAGCCGGGACTGGCCCAGCGTCACGGGGCGGATGCCGCGGGCAAAAGCAGCCTCGATTTCTTGCGGCGTAAAGTCGCCTTCGGGGCCGATAAGGATGCAGCAGCCGGTGCCGCTGGCGGCTACCCAGGCCAACGCTGTACGCTCGCCGTCGTCGAGGTGGGCAATAAAGGTGGTTTCCGGTGCCACTTCGGCTACGAAAGTTGTGAAGTCCGTCAGCTCGTCGAGTTGTGGCAGCCAGGTCTGGCCCGACTGCTTGAGCGCGCTAACCGCAATTTTCTGGAGCCGCTCCAGCTTCAGCTCGCGCCGCTCCGAGCGGGCACAGCGCAGAAACGTCATCCTATCCACGCCAACTTCCACGGCCTTTTCCATCAGCCACTCCATCCGGTCGAGGTTTTTGGTGGGCGCCACGGCTAAGTGCACGAAGTACGGGCGACGCGGTATCTGCTGCTCATCAGTAACTCGGAGCTGGCAGCGTTTGGGATTGGCATCGGCTACTTCGGCCCGGTACCGGCCGCCGCGCCCGTTTACCAGTTCCACGGCCTCGCCAGCGGCGAGGCGCAGCACCCGCACGGCGTGCTTGCTTTCATCTTCGGGCAAGGTGTAGGTGGTGCCCGCGAGGTCGGGGGCGAAGAAAGTGTGCGGCATGGGGCAAAGGTAAAGCGGAAAACGAAGCAGCTTACGGCGCTCGGCAAGCACAACTGGCGGACGGCCCCCAGGTATAGATGCCTAAGGCTACGTGTGGATCTGGCACAACACGAAGCTAGGCCGGCCGTATGCTTAGGTATTGTTCGCGCTGTTTATCAATCTTTTCCCACAACCATCATGGCTGTTAAACTCAAAAAACTCAGAGACCAAACCATCGTCATCACCGGCGCTTCGTCAGGTATAGGATTGGTTACGGCCCGCCTAGCGGCCCAAGCCGGCGCTAAGCTCGTACTCGCCGCGCGCAGCGAAGAAGCCTTGCGCCATCTCACCGAGGAAATCCGGCAGGCCGGTGGCCAGGCCACCTACGTAGTGGCCGACGTGAGCAAGCCCGAAGACGTGCGGCGCCTAGCCCAGGAAGCCGCTAGCAAGTACGGCGGCTACGACACCTGGATCAACAACGCCGGCGTGAGCATCTACGGCAAGGTGGAGGAGGTGCCCATAGAAGACATGCGGCAGCTGTTTGAAGTGAACTTCTGGGGCCTCGTAAATGGCTCTTTGGAAGCGGCCAAGCACCTCAGAACTAAGGGCGGCGCCATCATCAACGTGGGCAGCATCTTGTCCGACATCACGGCCATTCTGCAAACCATCTATTCAGCCAGCAAGCACGCCGTGAAAGGCTTTACCGATGGTCTGCGTATGGAGTTGGAAATGGATGAGGCGCCTATCTCCGTCACGCTCATTCAGCCCGCCGCCATCGACACGCCGTACCCGGTGCACGCCAAAAACTACATGGAGCGCGAAGCTCAGCACGCCCCACCCGCCTACGCCCCCGAAACAGTAGCCCGCGCCATTCTGCACTGTGCCGCCACGGCGGAGCGCGAGGTGGTAGTAGGCGGTGGCGGCAAGGCCATGATTGGCATGAACCGCTGGACCCCGGCCCTGCTCGACCAGTTCATGGAAAAGGCGTTTTCCAAGCAGGAAAAGGCCGAGTATCCGCCGCGCCCACTCCAGCAAAACGCCCTCGACCGGCCCATGGGCAAGCTGGAAGAGCGGGGCAACTACCCCGGCCACACCCGCGAGACCAGCTACTACACCGAAGCGGTAACGGCTGGTACTCCGGCCTTGCGCACTGCCCTAATCTTAGGCGCTGGCGCCGGCGTAGCACTGGCGGCGTGGCTAGGCGGCAAGTCCAAAAACGGCAACGGCCATTCGTCGGATAATTAGCCGGACGTCATGCTGAGTCATAAAAAAGCCCCCGCTGACACATGTCGGCGGGGGCTTTTTGTTCGGGATGAATAAGTTGTTGCAATAGCTTTAGGGTTGCAGCATCGTCTCGATATCTCGCAGTGATACCTCATCGGGCATACTGACGTAGGGGTCGTTGAGGTGGTATTTGTTCTGCCAGAGCTCTTTGGCTATCTGAAGCTGAATGGCCGCCGCTTGCGGGTCTTTGCGCTGCTGGTGGGCCCTGGCCATGTAGTAATAAGTTTCGGCCAGCTTTTCATTGATGGTGCGCTGCTGCGCGAAATCGGCCAGAGCCCCAGCAGTATCGTGCAGACGTAGCTTGGTGACGCCGCGGTGCAGGTAGTCATAGAGCCCGACCCTGTCTTTTTTTATATTGTCGGCAATGCACTCATCGAAGGTGGCTAGGGCCCCGCGCAGGTCGCCTAGTTCACGTTGGCAGAGCGCCGCCACGATGCGCAGATCGTAGCTGCCATCGCCGGACTGAGCCGGTTCGTTGGGCGCTAGGGTGCGGAGGCGGGTGATATCGGCCAGGGCACCGGCATAATCATGCAGAAACTTGAAGCGGCACCAGCCCCGGTCACCGAGGAAGCGAGTGGGCTGCAAACGCACGGCTTCGTCCATGAGCTGCTTCCAGGTACGGAAGTCGCCACGCTTCAGGAACGCCACCGATTTTTCGTGGTAGGCCTCGGCGAAGGTGGGACAGATGGCCAGGACCCGGTCGAAGTACACTTGTTCCTGAATAGAGCCCTGTGGGTACTCAATGGCCCGTAGGTACAGCTCGCAGGCCGCGCGCTCGGGCGTACCCGCGGCATATACGTTGCAGTTGGGCTGGGCCATTGCAGCACCACCCATTAGTACAAGCAGCAGGAGGGCAAGAAACTGCTTCATAATGTAATGTCCTGAACCCGGCCAGCCCGGACCACAAACGTGATGTAGAAATAGCTGTCCTGAGCTTCGCTCCCAATTTTGCCCGGCTCCCACTGGTGTAGCTGTCGGCAAGCGGCCAGTACTTGTGCCACTAACGCTGGGGCAAAAGAATGCGGCTGATACGCAGCATCAAGGGCACTCACCCGAAACCGGTCGGTTTCGCTCAGGTGGTTCACCACAAAACGCACCGTAAGATAGCCCTCGTCGGTGCTGCCCGCTGGTGCGGAGCGCAACGTTTCCAGTAACTCCCGCCGCAGTTCCAGCCGGCCGCCAGCGTAGGTGGTAGCGGTGTTGAAATTATAGTATTGGTAAATGGGCCGGCCGGCGCGCAAGGCAAAGTCGGCGCGGTCCTGGGCCGGGTCGAACAGAATGTCACCCACCTGATACTTCGGGTTATAAACCAATGGTATAACCGCCGGCCGGATGAACCCCTGGGCTTGCCCGCTGAACGGCAGCAGTAGCAATAGTGTGGCTAGTAATGTGGCACTTTTGATAACCATGTTCAAATGTAGAAGGGGAAGCCCCAGAAACGGTAGTTGGTTTGGGATTTCTAGACAGGTTACTGCAAAAAAGTCCGGCGACTCACTTGAGCCACCGGATTGTGGGGATGAAACCGTTTTAGGGAGCCTAAGCAGTAGTCGCTGAAGGTAGTAACTTGGTCGCGTAGGAACTCGTCTTCGACTCGTGTGCGGAGCGGATTTCCGCGTTACGTTATCCTAATGCCTCATTCAGCAAGGCCGCTAGCCGTACGCCGGCTTGTTGGATGCGGCGCTTCATCAGTTCGGAGTGGGCGGGATAGTATTTGTAGTCGATGTCGCCGGGTGTTTCGGCGTTGTTTGCGCCGGCTGGTACTTCCTTATAGATCTGCTCACTGGCTTGGTACGACTCCCAAAACCACTGTTCCGGCGTCGCGGCCTGCCACTCCCGAACCTGGCGGCCGGGTAGCTTGTAGCTGTACTGCGTGGCCATTTCGGTGTAGCTCAGGCCCTGGTAGTCGATCAGGCCGCTGTCCCAGAGGCTGTGCAGATTGGTGTCTTTGCCCCGGTATTTGAGTTTGATGTCGTTGCCGCCTTTGTCTTCGGCATGGCCCGTGTGCAAGGGCTGGTGCGCGTCGCCGACGATATGAACGATGAATTTCAGCGCCGCTATCTTTTCGGCTTGCGTTTTGGCTGGGTCCGCCAGTTCATTGAGTTTGGCTTGCAGGGCGTTGTAGGCGTTGGGTTCCGTTTGGGCTTTCAGCGCCTGTACGTATTGAGTTTCATCGAGGCCGCTCGGCAGGTTCACGTAGTGCCAGGGCGACGTCTCCTTGAACTCCGGGTAGTTGCGGATTTCATCGGGCCAAGTGCTGACTAAGGCCAGCGTTTCGGTGCCTAGCAGGCGCTGCACTTCGCGGCGAGCTTTGCGGGTGAGGTGCTGTTCGGCAATCTTGCCCACGGCACGGTGGCCATCAACGCCCCAGGCCCACAGGCTCAAAGGAGAAAGAAGCAACAAAAAAAGCGGCAGCAAACGCTTGCGCATACGAGGGAGAAATTAAAATGAATCACAAAACTAGTCTGTTCTGACTTGACTCATACGGGTTATTGCGAGCTCCGAAAATGTGTTTGCGTTAAGTTTTTAACACGCCGCCAGCCGCAAAGGGCTGTACCTTAAGCTAAATGAGATACTGAATTCAGCCCGCCTCTTTGCCATGCCGATGCTGCACTGCTACCCTTTATTCTTGCGAATTAGTTTATAAAGTGCGGCCTGGTTGCTGGCGCGTTGTGTTCCGCTCCCATTTCTTTCACAGCTTCACCAGCCGAATGTCCATTTCCCGGCTGACGTATTTCCACTCCTCGGTCTGGCGCAACGCCGCTACCAACTCCTCGAACTTGGCCGCATCGGCAGGAGCGTACTCAAACCAAGTCAGAAAGTCGAACGGCTGGTCCAGGTCCCGGCTGTGGTAGAGCTTCCGCGCAATGGCGGGCAAGTACTGCAAACCGGTTTGCGTGTGGTGCGACTGATGCTCGAACAAAGCCCGGCGCTCATCCTGCGCCAAAGCCCACCACGCCTCCGCTTTGCGGATCGGAATAAGGGCGGCGCAGGTTGCCTCCGGCCGGCCAAGCGGCGCCTGAATGGCCGCTAAGGTTTCCAGTTCCCGTTTTTCCGCGTACCGAACGTTGCTCACGACTCCGCGCAACGCCCAGCTACCGGCGTCCGACGCCAAGGCTGGGACTGACCTGACCTGGACGTGCGAAACCGACTCCAGCGCGTCGCCGGTTACGGCCTGCATGCGCGTTACCTGCCACTGCCCGGTTTCGCCGCCGATGAATTGAATCGTAGTAACACTCATGTCAGGAGGAACGAAGGTGCTGACCACACGCCCGGCGCTGGTGCTCATAACTGAGTTGAAAAAATGGGGCTGACGCGAAGCAGAAAACGTTCCTGCCTCGCGTCAGCCATTTGAGTAGCTGGTCATAAGGAATAGATGGTGAGCAGGTAGCAATTATTTGAAAGTCAAATACTTGAATCTTGCTGCCAACTACTTGCTACTAACTGCCTACTCGAACGGCAACTATTGACGGGCTACTCCCGCCCCGGCTGCCACGCGGTCCGGCAGAGCGTTTAGACCTTGGTAACCGGCGTTGCGTCAGGCTGCGGGTATTCGCCTACGCGGCCGAATTGGCGTTCGTGCTGAATGCCCGCATCGGTGCCGAAGGGGTGGCCGCCGAAGCCGTGGCGCATCATGGCAATGGCCCGGGCCGAGGTGCGGGTTTCGTCGCGAGAGGTGAAAAGCTGCATTACGGCCTGCGTGATAACCGGAATTGGGACTTCCATGCGCAGGGAGTCGGCCACGAGCCAGTTCACTTCGCCGGTGTCTTCCACGTAGCTGGGCACGTCGAAGGTGGGGTGCTCGTCGAACTGCTTTTTCATGAGGTCGATGAGCCAGGAGCGGATAACCGAGCCGCGATTCCAGAGGCCGAGCACCTCGCTAATGGGCAGGGGCGCGCGGTATTTGGTGAGCAAATCCACACCTTCACCAATGGCTTGCAGCATGCCAAACTCAATGCCGTTGTGGACCAGCTTCACGTAGTGGCCCGAGCCGGCGGGGCCGGTGTGCAGGTAGCCTTCGGGCACAGCCGTGTCGATGAAAAACTGTTCGAGCTGCTGCACGGCTTCTTTTTCGCCGCCAACCATGTAGCAGGCGCCGTTGCGGGCCCCGGCTGGGCCGCCGCTCGTGCCGCAGTCGATGAAATGCAGGCCTTTTTCTTGGAGCCGTTCGGCCCGCCGGATACTATCACCCCAGTACGAGTTGCCGCCGTCCACGATGATGTCGCCGGCTTCGAGGTGGCCGCTTAGCTCGTCGATGATATGGTCGACGGCCGCGCCGGCCGGGATGTACACGAACACCTTGCGTGGGCGCGCCAACTGCTGCACCAGTTCCGCCTGGCTCGTCACGACGCGCAAGTTGGTGGTTTCCAGATCGGGCCGGGCCCGCAGGTCCAGACCCACGACGGGGTAGCCTTTTTCGGCGGCTTGCTGGGCCAGCGCCGCACCCATCTTACCGAGGCCGATGATGCCAATTTGGGTCTTTTCCATGATCATGCAGAAGCTAGAAGTGAGGTGTTGTGGATGAGGTGTGATGAGAAGATTTAGAGGGGCCGCAGCAGCACCCGCGCCGGAGCCCCGTCGCTGCCCACGATGGGCAGGGGCAGGCACAGCAGCTCGTAGCGGCCGGGCGTAACGTGCTGCAACGCCAAGCCTTCGATAACCGTAATGCCGGCCCCTAGCAGCACCAGGTGCGTATCGGCGGGCCCCACGGAAAGGTAGTCTACGCCCACGCACACCACGCCCTGGGCTTGCAGGTGGCGCGCCGCCTCCGCATCCAGCCGCACGAACTCGGCGTTAAAAAACTCGGTGCTCCAGTCGGAAGAGGAGTTGCGCGTTTTGAACAGCACCCGGTCGCCCGCCGTGAGCGGCAGGTCCTGGACTTCCCGGAGCGTAATGAATCGCGGGTCTTCGATGGCCACTACCAGGGCGGGGCCCATCACTGTGTTCAGATCGAGGGCCGTTACGTCGGCGCCATCGGCAAGAAAATGCAGTGGGGCGTCGACGTGGGTACCAGTGTGGGCGCTCAGGTGCAGCTCCGTTACGTTGGCGGCGGCCCCGGCCGCCATGCTCAGCGTGTGGCGCACACTCACGCCAAGGTTGTCGGGCCAGTGCACCATACCACTGCGGATGGGCATGGTCACGTCGATCCAGGCAGCAGGAGCCGGCGACGGAGTGTTGGTAGGAGAGGACATGAGGAAGATGGATTTAGCGTCGGAAGAAGGAAAAGATAGCTAAGCAGCTAGGGCAGCGCGCAGGGCATGGCCCGGCCCGGTTGAAGGCGGCTCGTTTCAGTTTCTGCCGCGCTGTTAAAGAGCCCCGGTTGCCGCTGGGCCCGCAAATACAACCCGGCTGCCAGCAGCATGCCCAGGGGCGGGGCCAGCAGGTAGACCCAAAGGGCCGTGAAGGAGTGGGCCAGCACGGCCGAGGCTAGGGAGCGGGCCGGATTCATACCGAAGCCCGACACAGGCACCGCCACCCACATATAGAATACTAGCAGCGCCGCTACCGGGCGGGCGCCCTGCCGGGTCAGCGCGGGCCAGCCGGCCCCAAACAGAGCCAGGAGCATCAGAAAGAAAGCCGTTCCCATCTCCATCATAAAGGCCCAGCCCACGCCCGCTACGCCGGGCAGCCGCGGCTGCGTAACGAGAAAATGAATGGGCGGCACCGCGAAATCCATCCGCAGCAGGCCGGCTACTACCGCCAGCCCGACCACCGCTCCCACGCATTGCGCCAGAGCGTACATTACGGCGTCGCGCCCTTCAATGCGGCGCAGAAAATAAAAGGTGAGCGTAACGGCCGGGTTGAAGTGCGCTCCCGAGCGGCGTCCCCAGCCTGACTCGGCCAGCAACAACGCGAAGATGCCTACTGCCAAACACAGCAGTGCGCGCCGCAAACTCGGAAATGGCAGCGCCTGGTGCAGCACGGAGCCAGGAGCTTCGAGCAACGTGGCGCACAGGCCCACACCCACCATAAAAAGGGCCAGCCCGGCGGCTTCAATGCCGTATTCTGGCCAGGAACGGGCCGGTGGTGCGGCGCGGGTTATCATAGCGTGGGGGCAAGTATGGTAGCCGCCGTGGCGCCCGTAGTATCAGTTGTTGCGGTGCTTTCGGTCGTTTCAGGGGCGGGATACTGGCACGCGACACGCAGCACTTCGGCCACGCCCCAAGCTTGGGCCATGCAGCCGCGGGGCTGGTGCGGGGCGTCGCCATCGAATATCTCGGACACGCTGCCAATACCCGCTTCGGTCAGGTGATAAGCGAAGGCGTTGAGCACGGTTCGAACTTTAGCCGGACCGGCTTCGGGGCCGTGCACGTGCATTAGCGCATCACAGTAAGGGCCTAGCCACCAGCTCCAGACCGTGCCCTGGTGGTAGGCGCCGTCGCGTTGGGTGGGGCCGCCGAGGTAGCGCGGGCAATAAGCAGGGTCGTCGGGGGCGAGGCTGCGCAAGCCAACGGGCGTGAGTAGACTGCGCTCCGCAGCGGCTAGTACCAGCGTCGCCCGCATGCCGTAGAGTAACGGAAAGGGCAGGCTCAGAGCGAGGAGCTGGTTGGGGCGCAGGCTGGCATCGGGCGGAC
Source organism: Hymenobacter sp. M1-2 (assembly GCF_057808495.1). Taxonomy (NCBI): domain Bacteria; kingdom Pseudomonadati; phylum Bacteroidota; class Cytophagia; order Cytophagales; family Hymenobacteraceae; genus Hymenobacter; species Hymenobacter sp. M1-2. Next base: position 102,775 of record NZ_JBTYZO010000006.1, on the reverse strand, counting down.
CAATAGGCGGGAGGCAGTCGTAGAGGCAACTTTTGTCGTGGTTCCAGAAGTTCTCCTCGAAAGACGACAACACCTGGGCGGCCAAATCCTGTAACTCGTCCGCTTCGGCCTCGCGCGCCAGCCGGTCCAGCAAGCAAGCCGTGATGCACAAGGCGTTGTACCACAGCGCCTGCACTTCCACCGGCTGACCCTGGCGGGGCGTCACCACCCAGCCGTTTACTTTGGCATCCATCCAGGTGAGTTGCTCGCCCTCAGCGCCGGCCGAAAGCAAGCCATTCTCCGTTACGCGGATGCCGTAGCGGGTGCCGCGCCGGTGCCAAGCCAGGATGTCGGTCAGGACTGGCAGCAGGGTTTGGGTCACAAATTCCTCGTCGCCGGAATGCTGCTGGTATTGGTAGGCGGCCACGAAAAACCAGAGCGTGGCGTCCACGGTGTTGTATTCGGGAGCCGCGCCGGAATCGGGGAAACGGTTGGGCAGCATGCCCTGGCTCACGGTATCGGCGAAGGCCTGCAAAATGCGCCGGGCCTCGGCGAAGCGTCCGGTTACGAGGCAGAGACCAGGCAGGGAAATCATGGTGTCGCGGCCCCAGTCAGTGAACCAGTGATAGCCAGCAATAATGGTATTGAGGTCGGCGGCCCGGCGCACGATGAACTGGTCGGCGGCCAGCGTGAGGGTGCGGCGCAACGGGTTGGCCGCGGGCACGGTCGTGAGCAGAGCCTCGCGGCGGCGGCGTTCCCGCGCCAGCAAGGTTTCTGCGCCCACCGAACCAGCGGCCTCGGTGGAAAAAACCAGGCCGAAGGTGTCGCCCGCTTGCAAGTGGCGCCGAAACACGCCGGGGCTGAACAAGTCTTCCCGGAAATCCTGGCCGCGCTCCTGTTCTATGGCATATTCGAGCTGATAGTACCAAGCGGGCCGGGCTTCGTACTCCGCTCCCGGCAGCGTCAGAAACAGCTCCACCGACTCGGGCCGGGGCCGCGTCAGGAAGGTGTCAGTATCGTTCAGGCGTTGGAAGACTGGTTCGGCGGTCGGATTGTGGTGGCCGAGGCTGTGGTAGTCGCGCCCGGCCAGCAGCGGCAGCAGCTCCAGCGTGAAAGGTGCGGGCGCGGCCAGTACCTCGTACACCACCAGCGTGGTGTTGTGGCCGTGCAGCGCCGCCACCGTTTTGCGCAGCTTCACCTCACCCGCCTCGTACTTGAATTGCGGAAACAGGTCCCGCGAAAACGCGCTCAAGTAGCGGTAGCCCTGCGGATGCACGGCGCCGGGATACTGGTTGCACCCCAGCTCGAAGGTTTGCCCATCGGCCAGCACCAGCGTTTCGTCGAGCTTGGCTAGCAGCACTTGCCGGCCCACGGGCGGGTCGGTGGCGGCTACCAGCAGGCCGTGGTAGCGGCGCGAAGAAGCTCCGCTGAGCGTGGCGCTGGCCCAGCCGCCGAGGCCGTTGGTTTCGAGCCACTCCCGGCTATGGGCCCAAGCAAAGTTGTTGAGTTGCGAACGGTCGGAATGGAAGCTCATGCGCGGGGCTGTAAAAGTTTGGCAATGAGGCCGGTCCAGCCGGTTTGGTGACTGGCTCCCAGGCCGCGGCCATTGTCGCCGTGGAAGTACTCGTGGAAGAGTAGGTAGTCTTTGAAATGCGGGTCCTGTTGCAACCGTTTATCGGGGCCGAGGGCCGGACGGATGCCCTCCTCGTTGCGCAGAAACAGCTTGGTAAGCCGAACGCTGAGTGCGTCAGCAATTTCAAGCAGCGTGCTGTACTGGCCCGAGCGGGTCGGGTATTCCACCTTGAAATCGTCGCCGTAGTAATGATGAAAGCGTTGCAGCGACTCAATCAGCAGGAAATTGGTGGGGAACCAGATGGGGCCGCGCCAATTGGAATTACCCCCAAAGATGTCCGTTTCGGACTCGCCGGGCTCGTACTGCACTTTCAGGTCCATGCCGGCGAAGTGCAGCTGGCAGGGGTGGTCTTTGTGGTAGCGCGACAAGGCCCGCACGCCGTATTCCGACAAAAACTCGGCTTCGTCCAGGGCCCTAGCCAGCAACCGTTTCACGCGGTGGCCGCGCAGCAGCGAGAGCAGGTGGGTGGCGCCCATGCCTGGTTCTTGCCACCGGCTCACGAGGCTAGCCAGGTGTGGCCTATTTTCCAAAAACCAATTGAGCCGGGCCACGAATTTGGGCACCGTACTCAGCACCTCATCATCGAGCACCTCCACGGCAAAGAGCGGAATCAATCCAACCAGGGAGCGGGTTTTGAGGAACTGCCGGCCGTGCTGCGGGGTGTGGAGTACGTCGTAATAAAACTCATCCTCTTCGTCCCAGAGGTCTTTTTCGGCGGCTCCCATGTTGGTCATGGCGTCGGCGATGTAGAGGAAATGCTCGAAAAACTTGCTGGCCAGGTCCTGGTAAATGGGGTTGGTGCGCGACAGTTCCAGGGCCATGCGCATCATGTTGAGCGCGTACATCGCCACCCAGGCCGTGCCGTCGGCCTGCTCAATATAGGCCCCGCCCGGTAGCGGCGAAGAGCGGTCGAACAAGCCAATGTTGTCCAGGCCCAGGAAACCGCCCTCAAAAATGTTGCGGCCGTCGCGGTCCTTGCGGTTCACCCACCACGTGAAATTGAGTAGTAGGCGATGGAAAACGGTGCCCAGGAAATCGGTGTCGCCCACGCCGTTGTTGTGCTTCTGGCACATTTTGTACACGCGCCAGGTGGCCCAGGCGTGCACCGGCGGGTTCACGTCGCCGAACTGCCATTCGTAGGCCGGTAGCTGGCCGTTGGGATGCATGTACCAGTCCTGGCAGAGCAGCCGCAGCTGGTTTTTGGCAAACCAGGCGTCTAGTTGGGCCAGCGGCAGGCAGTGGAAAGCAAGGTCCCAGGCTGCGTACCAGGGATATTCCCACTTGTCGGGCATCGAGATGATGTCGGCATTGTTGAGGTGTTTCCAGGCGGTGTTGCGGCCGTGTCGGCGCGGCGCGGGCGGCCGCGGCGCGGCTGGGTCACCATCAAGCCACTGTTGCACATCGTAGTAGTAGAACTGCTTGCTCCACAACATGCCCGCAAACGCTTGGCGCTGCACCCGGCGCGCATCTTCGTTGGTCAGACTGGCCTGCACGGCGTCGTAGTACTGGTCGGTTTCTTGCCGCCGCAGTTGCAGAATCTGGTCGAAATCAGCAAACGGCTTGGCGAGGCTGGCTGGCCCCATCCGCACCCGCACTTTCTGGCAGGCCCCCGCCGCAATCGTAAGCGTGTAATGCGCCGCCGCTTTAGTGCCCGTCTGGGCTGGGTTAACAGCTTGTTGGTTGCCTTGTACCAGGTAGTCGTTGATGCCGTCTTTGCAATACGGTGTCGGCGTGGTGGGCGGGGTTGCGTGCAGCCGCTGAGTGTTGGTTTCGTTTTCGCAGAAAAGCAAAGCCGGCGCCTGGTCGCAGTAGAGGCTGAGGTCGTCTAGGTCTTTATGCTGCACCGTAATTGTACTGCCGTCGGGCGTGGCTGCCAACACGGGGCGGTAGTCGTCGTAGCCCCAGGCCCAGGTGTTGCGAAACCAGAACTGCGGCAGCACGTGCACCGTGGCGGTTTCTGGGCCACGGTTATAGATGGTGAGCTGCATGAGCAGGTCCTCCGGGCCGGCTTTGGCGTACTCGATGCACACATCGAAGTAACGGTTGCCGTGGAAGATAGCCGTGTCGAGCAGCTCAAATTCGGGCTGGTCGCGGCCCCGGTGGGCGTTTTCTTCCACCAGCCAGTTGTAGGGGAAAGCGTGCTGCGGATACTTGTAGAGCATCTGCATGTAAGCGTGCGTGGGGGTGTTATCGAGGTAGTAATACACCTCTTTCACGTCTTCCCCGTGGTTGCCTTCCGGGCCGCTGAGCCCGAACAGCCGCTCTTTCAGGATGGGGTCCTGCCCGTTCCAGAGCCCCACGCCCAAACACAACAGCTGCTGATCGTCCGACACGCCACCTATACCTTCCTCGCCCCAGCGGTAGGCGTAGGAGCGGGCCATGTCGTGGGTGCAATAGCCCCAGGCGCTGCCGTCGGCCGAGTAGTCTTCGCGCACCGTGCCCCACTGTCGTTCCGAGAGGTAGGGTCCCCATTTGCGCCAGGGGGCGCGGCGGGCATTGGCATCAGCCAGACGGTCGTGTTCGGCAGTCATACTTTTTCAATGAAAAGAGGAGAATGAGAAAGTAAGAATGAGCAAATAGGTATGAAGAATTGGTTAGGGCGTATGCGTTTGTAGAATTCATTATTGATGATAAAGTTGCCGTTGAGTAGGGTTGTCTTTGCTCGTGAGTGGGGTACCTAACAGAATGATAACATAGAACCCACTCAGGGTAAGCTTAGCAGACACGTTCAGCCTCCGGTAAACAGATCAATAAATGGCGCCCAGCCTGCTCAGCCATTATCGGCGAAACCGGGGTAGAGCGTCATACCACCATCGGCGAAGAGCGTGATGCCCGTCACGTAGTCGGACTCATCCGAAGCCAGCCAGACGGCCACTTGGCCAATGTCGGCGGGCTCACCGATGCGGCCATAGGGAATGAGCGTAAGCAAGCTTTTCTCTTCTTCGGGCGTGTCGCGGGCTTCCAGGTTGATGGGCGTGGCAATGGCGCCGGGCCCGATGCTATTGACTCGAATCTTGTGCGGGGCCAGCTCCTGGGCCATGCTTTTCATGAGCTGCATGATGCCGCCCTTGCTGCTGGCATAGTTGACGTGGCCGGCCCAGGGAATGACTTCGTGCACCGAACTCATGCAGATAATCTTGCCCGTGGCCTTCGAGATTTCCGGCTGCGGGCCGCGGCGCACAAACTCGCGGGCGGCTTCGCGGGCGCACAGAAACTGCCCCGTCAGGTTGATGCCGATGACGTGCTGCCACTGGTCGAGCGTCATGTCCAGAAACGGCGCGTCGTCCTGAATACCGGAATTATTAACCAGAATGTGCAGCGTGCCAAACTGCTCTATCACTGCTTCAAACATGGCCTGTACTTCAGCCTCCTGGCTCACATCGGCACGTACGCTCATGGCGTGCCCGCCCGCATCCGTAATAGACTTCACCACGGCTTCTGCCCCGGCCGCATTGCCCGCATAACTAACCGCCACGGCGGCTCCGGCGGCAGCCAGGGCCTTAGCTACTCCTGCCCCAATGCCGGAGCTACCGCCCGTTACGAGGGCCACTTGGTTGCGTAATCGTTGGTTTTCAGTCATTGAGAAGAAGGAAGAGAAAGAGGTAAGCAAACGACTCGCATTAGAGACGTACTCTTCGAAAGAATACTTAACCTTTAGCCTTTTTGGCCTAAGCAAAGCTCACCAGCCGCGTCGCATCGGCCGGCGCTGGCAGGGCCGGCAACTGGTTACGCTGGCTGCATATTATTCACGTGACGAAGCTGAGGCGTTGGTAGTCACACGCCAGCATTGTACACCGTACCATTGCGTGAACACCAGTGCCCGCATGGGGCAGCGGTATTTGCTCAAGCTGAATTCCAATTTCGGAAGCTCAAAGCTGTATAGCGCAAGGAAAAAGAGCCACCGGGCCCGACCTAAAGGCCAAGCGAATTGTAGTACTTCTGTGGCAGGAGCTTAGACTTTCTCTCTAGTCGACAAATCATGACTGACTGTCGGCTCGCGGCAAAACCCTAAGTAAAAGCTTATAAAGAAGGAAAAAGCGACAACAGCGGGAGTAGTTGTCGGGGGCGCCGTGGTAGTAAAGGAAGGCGGCAGATATCACAAACTATTCACAGTCAGTTTTTTTTGACTTGACGGTTGCAACAGCAGGTCGGGCCGTAGTTCATCGGCAAACTGATACCCCCGACCCCACACAGTCAGGATGTACGTGGGCTGCGCGGCATCGGGCTCAATCTTGAGGCGCAGGCGGTTGATATGGGAGCTGATGGTATGCTCGTAGCCTTCGTAGGAAAGGCCCCATAACTGGTCGAGCAACTGTACGCGGCTGTATACCCGCCCCGGATGGCTCATAAATAAGGCCAACAAGTCGAATTCCTTGGGCGTGAGCGGCACTGGCTGGCCCCGCAGCAGCACCCGGTGGGTGGTTAGGTCGAGGGTTAGCTCGCCCTGGGCGTAGTACGTAACTGGGCCAAGCCTTAATTGATGCCGTGGCTCCGTCCTGCCGCGGAGCTGAGCCTGCGCGCGGGCTCGAAGCTCTTGTAAGTTGAAAGGCTTGGCCACGCAATCGTCGACTCCCAGATCTAGGGCCTGGGCGGTTTCGTGGGCTTGGCTGGTGAGAGCCAAAACGGGAATGGGGACCTGCTGAGCCCGCAGGTGCTGATAGACTTCCAGCCCCGCCCGATTGGGTAGCTCCCAATTGAGCACCAGCAGATCGTAGCAGCCAGTAGTCGCTTCCTGGAGCCCTGTTTGGCTGTCGTACACAATCTTGGCGCGGCAGTTAATGGCGCTTAGCACTTCCTGGACCTGGAAAGCTAAGCGAAGGTCATTGTCTAAGATGAGAGCGGTGGTGGCCATAAGGGCGTGTGGTTGGAAGCAACAGAACAGAGAAAACGTACGCGCGCCTGCCGGTAGACGCACCATCGGCTAAGTCCTTACACTTGCGTTTCAAAAAGAAACAGCGTGTAGAAAACGATGCTTCTACAACAGCTTTCCGTGGTGCATTCCAACGCACAAAACCACCAAAGCAGCAGGGTTTATAAACGGGTTTACCCCAACCATCCGGCACAAAAAAAAGGCCCCGCCAGCATTTGCTGGCGGGGCCTTTTTACGGTTTAGACAATCTATACGCTGGCTTCAACGGCTGCTTTTGGCGCACCGGCCAGGATTTCTTCATTGGCGAAATCGGCGTACTTCTGGAAGTTGCTCACGAATTTCTGGGCCAGATCGGCGGCCGTTTTGTCGTAAGCTTCTTTGTTGGCCCAGGTGTCGCGCGGGTCGAGGATTTCGGTGGGCACGCCGGGCACGCTCACGGGCACTTCCACCCCGAAGATGGGGTGCTTGCGGAATTCCACGTCGTTCAGCTCACCGTTTAGCGCGGCCGTAATCATGGCGCGGGTGTAGGACAGTTTCATGCGCGAGCCTACACCGTAGGAGCCGCCCGTCCAACCGGTGTTGACGAGCCACACGTTCACGTCGTTTTCGTCCATCTTCTTGCCCAGCATTTCGGCGTATTTCGTGGGGTGCAAGGGCAGGAATACCGCGCCAAAGCAGGCCGAGAAAGTCGTTTGCGGCTCGGTAATGCCCATTTCGGTACCCGCTACCTTCGCCGTGTAACCAGACATGAAGTGGTACATGGCGTGGCTCTTGTCGAGCTTGCTGATGGGAGGCAGCACGCCAAAGGCGTCGGCCGTCAGGAAGAAGATATTCTTCGGCGCCTCAGCCACCGAAGGCTCAATGGCGTTGGGAATGAAATTGATAGGGTAGGCCGTGCGCGTGTTTTCCGTCACCGACTTGTTGGCGTAGTCCACCGTGTTGGTGCCCGGGATAAAGCGCGTATTCTCCACGATGGCGCCGGTTTTGATGGCGTTCCAAATTTCGGGCTCCTTCTCGGCCGAGAGGTCAATCACCTTGGCGTAGCAGCCGCCCTCAAAGTTGAAAATGCCCGCGTCGGGCGTCCAGCCGTGCTCGTCGTCGCCGATGAGGCCACGGTTGGGGTCGGCGGAAAGGGTGGTTTTGCCGGTGCCCGAGAGACCGAAGAAGATGGCCGTATCACCGTCTTTGCCTACGTTGGCCGAGCAGTGCATGGGCAGCGTGTTTTGCTCGTGCGGCAGCAGGTAGTTCAGCACTCCGAAGATGCCTTTCTTCATCTCCCCCGCGTAGCCCGTGCCGCCAATGAGGATCATCTTCTTCGAGAAATTCAGGATGGCGAAGTTCTTCTGGCGCGTGCCGTCAACTGCTGGGTCGGCCTCGAAACCAGGGGCGCAGATGATACTAAAGTCGGGCGTCCAGCTGGTGTCGGCGCCTTGGGCGGGGCGCAGGAACATGTTGTAGCAGAACAGGTTGTGCCAAGCCAGCTCGTTCACTACGCGCAGCTTCAACTGGTAGTCGGGGTTAGCGCCAGCGTAAGCATCGCGCACGAAAATTTCCTTGTCGGCCAAGTACTGCACCATCTTCTCGTGCAGCTGGTCGAACTTGTCGGCGTCGAACGGAATGTTGATGTCGCCCCACCACACGCTTTCAGCGGTGCCGGAGTCGCGCACCACGAAACGATCTTTGGGCGAGCGGCCCGTGAAGGTGCCGGTGTCCGCCATGAGCGCGCCGGTGTCGGTCAGGACGCCTTCCTGGCGGCGCAACGCCTCCTGGGTGAGCTGTTCGGGCGAGAGGTTGAGGTGTACCTGGGCGGCGCGGGAGATACCTAGGGGCGCGAGGCGAGCGTTGGCGGCGGAGTCCATCATACTAAAGGGCCGAAAACGGATTGGGGTTGGGTGGGAAGAATGGGGAATTGTGGGGCAAAAATAGGGAAAACGCCGGGTTGGTAATGTTCCCTACTAAAATTCGCGAAAATTCGCTAGTGGATTCTGAGCAGCTTGGTAAGGATGTTGCGACAAACGTAGACCCCTGCGTAGGGGTTGGGAATCTTTTGTAGCTTTACCAACCCACCTTGCGGTTGCAGCCGCTGGCTTCTGTTCATTCTTTCCTCTCAATTTCCCTGCATGCAAACCAACTCTGCTGTGCGTGAGCAACCTGCTCAAACGGCACAGACCAGCCACCCGAAGGGCCTGTACCTTCTCTTCGCCACTGAAATGTGGGAGCGGTTTAGCTACTACGGCATGCGTGCCGTGCTGGTGCTATTCCTGACGAAGGCCATGATGATGGACAAATCTTTTGCGTCCAAATTCTATGGTGGCTACACCAGCTTAGTGTACTTAACGCCGCTTATTGGCGGCTATATTTCCGACCGTTACTGGGGCAACCGTCGCTCTATTCTCACCGGCGGCTTGCTGATGGCACTAGGGCAGTTTACGCTCTTTATTTCCGCCTCTTTCTACGGGCCCGAAGAAAGCCACGCCCTCAGCCACCAGCTACTGTATCTGGGCCTGGGCACCATGATTATCGGCAACGGTTTCTTCAAGCCCAATATTTCGTCGATGGTAGGCTCGCTCTACTCCACCGGCGACTCACGTAAGGATGCTGCCTACACCATCTTCTACATGGGCATCAACCTGGGCTCCTTTATCGGCAACACCATCACCAGCCTCATCGGCGACACCGGCCATCCTGGCGACTTCCGGTGGGCTTTCCTGGCCTGTGGTATTGCCATGGTTCTAGGAACAGTAATTTTTCAGTGGGGCAAGACCAAATACTTGCACACTCCCGAAGGAGAGCAGGTAGGCGAGACGCCGTCCACATCTACTACCGTGAAGGGGATTTTTGCGCTGCTGCCCGTGCTGTTGGTGGTGGTGCTAGGCTTCCTGTGGGTCGATTCTACGAAGTTTCCCACCATTATGCCGCTGCTGGTAGTAGCCGCGTTGGGCATCGCCACGCTCATTCTGTCGGATAAGTCGCTTACCAGCGGCGACCGGCAGCGGGTATGGGTGATTTTCGCGGTGTCGTTTTTCGTGGTGTTTTTCTGGGCCGCTTTCGAGCAGGCTCCTGCTTCGCTCACGTTCTTCGCCGACGAACAGATGGACCGCACGCTCTTCGGCCGAGAATTGCCGGCCAGTATTTTTCAGAACCTGAACGCCATTTTCGTAGTGGTGGGCGCTCCGCTGGTTGCCATGCTCTGGACGGCGCTGGGCCAACGCAATGCCGAGCCACCATCCCCGTACAAAATGGCCATTGGTCTGGCCCTGTTGGCGCTGGGCTACCTGGTAATGTGCTTTGGGGTACGCACAATAGTGCCCGGCGTGAAAGTGAGCATGTTCTTTCTTGTAGCGCTCTATTTCCTGCACTCCATGGGCGAGCTATGTTTGTCGCCCATCGGCCTGTCGTTGGTAAATAAGCTGGCCCCCATCAAGTTTGGGTCGCTGCTGATGGCGGTGTGGTTCCTGGCCAACGCCACGGCCAACTACCTGGCGGGCTTTATGAGCAGCCTTTACCCCGAAGCCGGCAAGCCAAACCCGCAGTTGGTAGGCTTTGAAATCACTAGCCTCTACGACTTCTTCATGGTCTTCGTCGTGTCGGCGGCGGTAGCTGCGCTGCTGTTGTTCCTGCTCAGCGGGCGCTTAGTGCGCGTGATGAACAACAAGGACTAGTTTCCAGCTTACAGCAGCAAAAAAGCCCCGTCGGAATTCCGTTGGGGCTTTTTTGCTGCTGTTTGATTTGACAGCCAAACGGCTTCAAGCCACTTGGCCGTGAAAACTGTAGCGCGAAGCTCCGGCTTCGCGCATCGTTGAACGACTGGAACCGCGCCATAACAACGATTGTCGTTCAACCTCAGCAACGATGCGCGAAGCCAGAGCTTCGCGCTACAATCTTCAGACACAAAAAAGCCCCACTGGCAAACGCCAGCGGGGCTTTTAGGTTGGTCAGCGGAGCTGGCCGGGGACAGATTACATCATGCCGCCCATGCCACCCATGCCGGGGGCACCGCCGCCGTGGCTGTGCTCTTTCTCAGCTTCAGGCTCGTCCGAAATCACGCACTCAGTGGTCAGGAGCAGGCCAGCAATCGAAGCGGCGTTTTCCAGGGCCAGGCGCGTTACCTTGGTGGGGTCGAGGATACCGGCCGCCATCAGGTTTTCGTACTTGTCTTCGCGGGCGTTGTAGCCGTAGTCGCCTTTGCCTTCGCGCACTTTCTGCACTACTACCGAGCCTTCGCCACCGGCGTTGGCTACGATGGTACGCAACGGCGACTCAATAGCGGTGCGGATGATGTTCACGCCGGTGCGCTCGTCACCGTTGAGCGTGTCCACAGCCTCCAGCGAGTCGAGGGCGCGTACCAGGGCCACGCCACCACCGGGTACCACACCTTCCTCAACGGCGGCGCGGGTGGCGTGCAGGGCATCGTCAACGCGGTCTTTCTTCTCTTTCATCTCTACCTCCGTGGAAGCACCGATGTAAAGGATGGCCACGCCGCCCGACAACTTGGCGAGGCGCTCTTGCAGCTTCTCCTTGTCGTAGTCGGAAGTGGTAGTGCCGATCTGGGCTTTGATTTCGTTTACGCGGGCCGTGATGGTGTCTTTCTCACCCTTGCCGTTCACGATGGTGGTGTTATCCTTGTCGATAATCACCTTCTCCGCCTGGCCGAGGTATTCCAGCGTAGCGCTGTCGAGCTTGTAGCCGCGCTCTTCCGAAATAACGGTACCACCGGTCAGCACAGCAATATCTTCCAGCATCGCCTTCCGACGGTCGCCGAAACCGGGAGCTTTCACGGCCGCAATTTTCAGCGAGCCGCGCAGCTTGTTTACCACAAGCGTAGCCAGAGCTTCGCCGTCTACGTCTTCGGAGATGATAACTAGGGGCTTGCCGGTTTGCAGTACTTGCTCCAACACGGGCAACAGCTCCTTCATCGTGCTCACCTTCTTGTCGTAGATGAGGATGTAAGGGTTATCGAACTCGGCCTCCATCTTCTCCGGGTTGGTCACGAAGTAAGGGGAGAGGTAGCCGCGGTCGAACTGCATGCCTTCCACCGTTTTCACTTCGGTTTCGGTGCCGCGCGCTTCTTCCACCGTGATAACGCCTTCCTTGCCCACTTTGTCCATGGCGTCGGCAATCATCTGGCCGATTTCCATGTCGTTGTTGGCCGAAATAGCGCCTACTTGGGCAATTTCCGACGAGTTCTCAATCTTCTTGGACTGGGCTTTCAGGTTGGCAACCACGGCGTGTACTGCCTTATCGATGCCGCGCTTCAGGTCCATGGGGTTGGCACCGGCGGCCACGTTCTTGGAACCAGCGGCGTAGATAGCCTGGGCCAATACGGTCGCGGTGGTGGTGCCGTCGCCGGCTTGGTCAGCGGTTTTAGAAGCCACTTCTTTCACTAGCTGGGCGCCCATGTTCTCGATTGGGTCGCTCAGTTCAATCTCTTTGGCCACCGTTACACCGTCTTTGGTGATGGTGGGGGCGCCGAATTTCTTGTCGATAACCACGTTGCGGCCTTTGGGGCCGAGGGTTACTTTCACGGCATTCGCCAGTTTGTCTACGCCACGTTTCAGCTTGTCGCGGCCGTCGGTATCGAATTGGATGTTCTTAGCCATCAGTTATTCGGGTGTTTGAAATTCAGATCAGAGAAAAGAAAGAAGCTTACAGTACGGCGAAAATGTCCGACTCCTTCATAATGAGGTAGTCTTGGCCATCGACCGTGATTTCGGTGCCGGCGAACTTGCCGTAGAGCACCTGGTCACCCGCTTTCACCTGGGGCTTGATGGGGTTGCCGCTGTCCGACACTTTGCCTTCGCCCACGGCTACTACTTCACCGCGCTGGGGTTTTTCCTTGGCCGTGTCGGGGATTATGATGCCCGATTTGGTTTTTTCCTCGGCAGCGGCCGGCGCGACAATCACGCGGTCAGCCAGCGGTTTGATGCTAAGCGACATATTGTACGTTTTGGTTGAAAGGTTTACTTGAAACTAGGTGGTGCCGGCCGTTCCGCACTTCCCGTGCCAGCCCGCTAAACCTGACAGAATGAACGCCCCAAAGGCCCTACATCCGTCAGCTTGCTAGGCTGGACTGCCAAACGTGACACACGAAAGTGACAGAGAAGCCAGACAATCCGGCTTTCGGCGGGGCGAAGGTAACAGAATAGCTGACCTAAGAACGTGCATTATTACGGGCGGCTGGCTATAGCCTTAATGCAAGTCTGCTCATCGCCTTCGAACAAGACACAAGAAAAACGGCGGCTCCCCGTGAGAGGAAGCCGCCGTTGAAAATCGGGAAACCGAAGAGACTATTTGCTCGGTGCCGGAGTCTGGGCAGGAGCTTGCGCGGGCTGCTGAGCGGGGGCCGTTGCGCCACCAGGAGCGGCGGGAGTAGCACCGGGAGGTACCGCGCCGGGAGCCGGGGTGGAGGGCAGGCGGGTTTCCAAGGCTTTCTGCTGGTTTACGCTACGGGCAGGGCCCCCATTCGTAGTGCTACGCAGAACGTGCGTGCCCAGCGTAAGTACCATCAGGCCGATGGCGAAACCCCAGGTCAGGCGCTCCAGCAAGTCGCCGGTGCGCTTTACGCCCATTAGGTTGGCCGCGCCGCCCGCACCGAACTGGCTCGACAGCCCGCCACCTTTGGGGTTTTGCGCCAGCACCACGAGGGCCAGCAACAAACACACAAAAAGAATTACAATAATGAGCGCAAGGTACATCTACTCCGGGTTTTGCAGTTGTTGAATTTGATCGGCAAAGTACGCGCTTTTTTCCGGCTGGCGCACCATAAGCCGCTCATATATTTCGATGGCCTTGTCCACTTTGCCCTGCCGAATCATGATTTTGGCTAGGCTTTCGGAGGCTAGATCGGGCTTTACGCTCGTGCTGCGCACCGATAAATCGGTTTGCTCCTCGGCCAGCGAAAGCCGCACGGCCGGCGACTTGAGCCGCGGCTGGTTTTTGAGGAAACGATTAATCAGGTCGAGTGAAGAAGGAGCTGGAACCGCGACGGGCCGGTGTTCGGCCGCGTAGGCTTGCAGCAACGCATCGGGCGGGAAAAACTCATCCACGGGCAGTGCCGAGGTTAGTTCACCATCCTGCATCTGCAACGCATACCCTAGCCGGCTGCCACCGCCAAGCAGCGCGTACGCCAACTCAGCATCGCCGCGGAAGGGCGGCATAGTGTCCGGCGCAACTGTTGCCACGTCGTCTAGGTCGTCTTCTACACCAGGCAACTGGTAGAGAGACGTCAGCCGCGGGGTTGCTGGCGTGCCCAACCCAAACTCGAAGCGGGAAATTCCGGCTTCGGCAGGCGGCCGAATAGGCGGAGCCACCGCCGGCAGCTGCTCATCAGGTTCAGTGGTATCGAAATCAATGTCTGCCAGCGCTACTACTGGTCCGGCTGTCGCAACGGATTCTTCTTCCTCTGACGGCTCTGGCAGGCTCGTATCCGCATCTGCTGCGGAATTCGAAGGTGTTTCGGCGGCGCTTTCAGTTACTTCAATGTCCGTAGGAGCAACTGCCACCGCTTCTTCATCCTCCATTACGGCCACAACAGGTTCCGTATGGCTGGCAACTTCCGGCTCCACGGTGAAAGCGCTAGGTAGTGCTTCCTCGGGCGAAAACGTTGCTGGTGCCTCCGCCGTGGCATCTGGTTTTGCAGGCTCCAAGTCCGTTTCGGCAGCAACTTCAGTATGCACTGCTACTTCTGGCGTGGGCTCTGCCTCTACTTGTTCCGTGAAGGCTGGTTCTGGAGTGCTGGTTTCCAGCGGCTGCACATCTTCCGTACCAAATGTTTGGTAAAAAGCGGCCGTGCCGGCCCGACCAAGCACCACTACCTCCGGCTCTTTAGCGGTTGAATCAAGCAGTTGCTGGGGAGTGGGCGCCGAAAGTAGCGCGTGTTCCTGGGCCGGCTGCTCCAGCAACTGGCGCAGCAATTGGCGGTCGGCGGCATAAGTGGCCGCCCGGCGCAGGCGTTGGCTGGCGAGCATGCTGCTCCGGTCGTGGGCGGCTTTGGCCAGCAGGATATGGGCCGTCTGGCAGTAAGGAAAGGCCGTCGCCAACTGTTCCAGCTCCCGAATTTCGGCTTCCGAAATTCCGCTCACGTGGTCCAGGATATATAATAGCGACGCGCGAGTCATGAGGGGTGTGCTGGTTAGGTGAGGTGCTGGTTTGCTGATGAACTGTTGCCAGGTGCCAGTAGCTTTTGTAGAAGCAAAGCATCAAGCAAAAAGCCCGGGTTGCAAAAACGCGGACGGCAAAGGTGCACCAATTTAACCAGGAAACCCATTCCATTGCCCAGCTCGCCCAGAAAATGAGGCAAAATCAATACTGCGCCGACACAGGTCCGCGAGTCAGTAGTCCGCACCTAGCATCCCAACGGTTCAGCCTCTGCTCACCAGTTCGCCACCGACTTATTAAACACGTCGGTAATAATTTTCTGCGTGGTGTTGCGGACGGCCGTGGGGTCGTTGTTGATGGTGTTGATATCGACGTTAGCCGGGAAGTCTTCGGGCTGCTGGAAAGTCTGCTCGAAGTCCTGCTTGGGGTCTTTGGTGTTCGTGTATTTCACGCGCACTTGCACGGTAAGGCGGTTTACACCAGCCTGATCTATGCCATTCTGGTTCTGAATAGCCGCCGGAGCGTAGTCGAAAGCCGTAATGGCGCCTTCAAACTGTAAGTCGCCATCGCGGGGCACGAGCCGAAGCTGCGTGTTGCGCTGAAAATAGTCCTTAATATCCTCTGTAAAGCGTTGCGCCAGCGAGGCGGGGCCGTTGCTGGCTGTATTCTGGAAGTTGGCGATGGAAAAGGTTTTGACTTCTGGGTCGATGTTGGTGCCGGTGAAAGAGTACACCTTGCAGCCGTGCAGTCCAAACAGCAACAGCAAGGCAACCACCCAATAGCCGACCCTATTATTTTCCTTATGCTTGTTCAAGATCATACTGCTTTAGTTTGCGGTAGAGCGTGCGCTCGGAAATGCCGAGGTCGTGGGCCGCGTATTTGCGTTTGTTGTGGTGCTTTTTCAGCGCCTTCAGAATCATCTCTTTCTCTTTGGCTTCCAGGGAGAGGGTTTCTTCCTCAGTCTCGTGCGGAATGTCTTCCACGCGCTGAACGTCCTCTTCGTAGTCGGCAGTATCTTCGAGGGGCGCGGGGTTGAGAATATATTCCGCCGAACCACCATCGGGCGCGGCTGGGCGCAGGGGGCGGTTGGCGTCGTAGGAAGCGGGGGCGAGGTTGTTGAAGAGGTGGCTGTTCTGGCGCAGCAACTCCTGGGTTTCCTGCGGGCGCTGGCCGGCGGCCATTTCTAGCACCAGCTTCTTGAGGTCGGTCATGTCGCGGCGCATGTCAAAAAGCACCTTGTAGAGCAGGTCGCGCTCCGAGTACCCGTTGCCAGCTGCGTCGGGGCCGGCGGCGTTCAGTAGCATGGGCAGCTGGCTGGCTTGCTCCACCGGCAGGTACTGGCGCAGCCGCCGAATATCCACCTCGCGTTCCGTCTCCAGCACCGACATTTGCTCGGCCACATTCTTGAGTTGGCGGATGTTGCCGGGGAAGCGGAACCGCTGCAACTCCTGCACCGCGTCGGGCGTCAGCACGATGGGTTTCACCCGGTAACGGTCAGCGAAATCGGTGGTAAACTTTCTGAACAGAAGATAGATATCATCGCCCCGCTCACGCAATGGTGGAACCGTAATAGGCACCGTGTTGAGGCGGTAATACAGATCTTCGCGGAAGCGACCTTCGCGCACGGCGTCCAGCAGATTCACGTTGGTAGCCGCTACCACCCGCACGTCGGTCTTCTGCACCTTAGAAGAACCCACCCGAATAAATTCGCCGTTTTCCAGCACGCGCAGCAGACGCGCCTGCGTGCCGAGCGGCATTTCCCCAATTTCGTCGAGGAAGATAGTACCGCCACTGGTGACTTCGAAGTAACCCTTGCGCGCTTCCTGCGCCCCCGTAAACGAGCCTTTCTCGTGCCCGAACAGTTCCGAGTCGATAGTGCCCTCTGGGATGGCGCCGCAGTTGATGGCAATAAACTGCCCGTGTTTGCGCGGCGACAGGGCGTGAATAATTTTGGAAAACGACTCCTTACCGGAGCCGCTCTCGCCCGTTATCAGCACCGTCATGTCCGTCGGGGCCACCTGCGCCGCCACCTGAATGGCATAGTTCAGCGAAGGTGCGTTGCCGATGATGCCGAAGCGCTGCTTGATACTTTGAATCTCTGATGGTGTCAAGTCTGGTTTTTGGTTTTTGGTTTTCGTTGTTCGATAGACGGTAGGAGATAAGGGATATTTTATGCGTAGCGCAAGCGCGGCCGCGGTGCAGGGATGGGACGGTTTAACTCACGGGCGGTTTCTAGCCATTCTTCTATAATGACGGCCGCATTGGCTAAAGCCTCTGCCTGCGTCGGTCCATCGGCAATGCAGCCGGGCAGGTCAGGCACCTCGGCTAAAAAAGCTTGGTCATCTTCGCTCCAGGAGATGACAACGGCGTAGTGCTGAGCGGCATCCATGTTATTTCTTGCGTTTAAAAGGAATGATAGTAGTGGGTAGTGTCTGAGTGATGACGCGCAGGCTCGGCGCTGGAACTAGAGTGAATTCATATTTCTGCAACAACTCCCGTACCTGCTTCACCTGATAGGGCTTCGCTGTGCCTCCAGCAGCAGGTTGATAATCTCTTCAACTCCTTTCTTGGCAAAAATGTGGTAACTGCCCTTAATCCGTTGAGAAAATCCTAGCTTCAAAAGCAGTCCGCACAAAGCAGTAAAATCGAGCGTTTTATCACTCTGGCCACTTAACAGGCTCGCAACGAATTTTTCCAGTTTGCTCATGCACCCTGTCGTGATAAGGTAGAAACCTGCTGCAACCCTACACTGCTTCCCCCAGCAGCGTGTTCGTTGTCGATTCGTGGACTAGTACGTTTACGTAGTCGCCTTTTTGGTAGTGCTTTTTGGGGAAGATGACGACCTGGTTTTGGCTGTTGCGGCCGCTGAGGTGCTCCTGGCTGCGCTTGGAGAAGTTCTCTACCAGCACCTTATGCACTTTGCCCACGCCGCGCAGGTTGCGTTGTCGGCTGTGGTGCTGTTGCAGGGCAATGACTTCGGCTAGGCGGCGCTTTTTCACTTCCAGCGGCACGTCGTCTGCCAGCTTGCGGGCGGCCAGCGTGCCAGGGCGCTCCGAGTAGAAGAACATGTAGGCCATGTCGTACTGCACTAGCTCCATGAGGCTCAGCGTGTCCTGGTGCTCTTCTTCGGTTTCCGAGCAGAAGCCAGAAATCATGTCGGTGCTGATGGCGCAGTCGTCGCCGAGGATGCGGCGGACGGCTTGGATACGCTCCTCGTACCAGGGCCGGTCGTAGGTGCGGTTCATAAGCTTGAGAATGCGCGAATTACCGCTCTGGGCCGGCAAGTGAATGTACTTGCAGATGTTCTCGTACCGGGCCATCGTGTGCAGCACCTCGTCGGTGATGTCCTTGGGGTGGGAGGTAGAGAAACGCACGCGCAGCTCGGGACTGATGAGGGCTACGCGCTCTAGCAGCTGCGCGAAGTTGACCTGCTCGGCGCTGTCTTCGCTGGCCCATTTGTAGGAGTCCACGTTCTGGCCGAGCAGCGTCACTTCCTTGTAGCCTTGCGCCACCAAGTCTTTGGCTTCCTGTACGATGCTATGCGCATCTCGGCTCCGCTCCCGGCCGCGGGTGAAGGGCACCACGCAGAAGGAGCACATATTGTCGCAGCCGCGCATGATGCTGATAAAGGCCGACACGCCGTTGGAATTCAGGCGTACCGGCGTGATATCGGCGTAGGTTTCTTCGCGGCTCAGCAGGACGTTCACGGCCTTCTGGCCGCCATCGACTTGCTGAATGAGCTGGGGCAAGTCGCGGTAAGCATCGGGGCCTACCACGAGGTCCACGAGCTTTTCTTCCTCTAGGAACTTGCTTTTCAGGCGCTCGGCCATGCAGCCTAGCACGCCCACCAGCAGGCCGGGGTTGCGCTTTTTGTGGCCGTTGATCTGCTTGAGACGCATCCGCACGGTTTGCTCGGCCTTCTCCCGAATGGAGCAGGTATTGAGCAGCACCAGGTCGGCGCCATCTAGTTGGTCCGTCGAATCAAAACCCTGCTCAAACAGGATGCTGGACACGATTTCGGAGTCGGAGAAATTCATCTGGCAGCCGTAGCTCTCGATGTAGAGCTTGCGCGTGCGGCCCGTGCGCGTGGCTGCGCTGACGCGCACTTGGCCAGATGGCTCATGCTCGTGCGTGGTGGCATCCACGGCGGGCGTGGGCAGGGTCGGGTTATCGAGAAAATCTAGCGTAATCAGCGGTTGGGACATGGGAAAAGCCTGCGGCAGGCATCAGCTTCACGTTTCAGAGAGCGGCAAAGGTAGGATTTTCAGCCCGAAAATGACAGAATGGCAGAGCTGCAAAATCTTAGAAAACTAGCAGCTAGTTCCCCTCCTTATTTTAAGGAGGGGCTAGGGGTGGTTGATAATCGTAGAACAGTTTTTAGTGTTACATCTATAGCAGTTCCCAGGTTGGTGTATTAGGTGTAGCGCGAAGCTCCCGCTTCGCGCATCGTTGAACGACAAGCGTTGTTACGGCGCGGTTCCGGTCGTTCAATGTCAGCAACGATGCGCGAAGCGGGAGCTTCGCGCTACACCCCGTACCGCCACCCAAAACTCGCGCTAATAACCGTTCAACGCCGGTCAACCACCCCTGGCCCCTCCTTAAAAAAGGAGGGGAATTAGTTCTAGACTTAGCTCCTAAGCCAAATAGTCCAGGACTTCACGCACAGAGCCGACTTGGTGAAACTCGAGGCCCGCCAACTCCTCAGCGGCTATCTGCTCGTGTATCCAATTTGCATGATAGGGCACGTGCACGGCCCGAAAGCCCAGCCGCGCCACCGGCAGAATATCCGACTTGAGCGAGTTGCCAATCATGACGAACGTCTCGGCAGATGCGCTGTAGCGGGCCAGCAGGCGGCGGTAAGTAGCCTCGTCCTTCTCACTGACAATTTCGACGTGGTCGAAGAAATCGCCTAGGCCGGAGCGGGCCAGCTTGCTTTCCTGGTCGAATAAGTCGCCTTTGGTGAGCACCATGAGGCGGTGGCCGCGCTGCTTCAGCTCCGTAAGTACGTCTACCACGCCGGGCAGCGGCTCAATGGGAAAGCGCAGCAGCTCCTTGCCCATGTCGAGGATCTGCTGAATTTCATGGCCGGTTACGGCGCCGTTGGTGAGCTGAATGGCCGTTTCTATCATGGAGAGCATAAACGACTTGGCGCCGTAGCCGAACAGTTTCATGTTGCGGCGCTGCACGTCGTAGAGTTCCTTGCCAATGTGCGTCGGGTCGCCGCAACGGGCCAGAATGGTGAAGAGGCGGGCTTCTACTTCATCGAAATGGGGCTGGTTGGGCCACAGCGTGTCGTCGGCGTCGAAGGCGATAAGCGCGGGAGAAGAAGACATAAAATGAGGCGAAAAAAGGTGGCTGAAGCGGCGAGAGCCGGCGAAGTTATCGAACTTGCCGACCATGAAACAGCTTATCGACCTCGCCAGCTGGAACCGCCGCGAGCATTTCACCTTCTTCTCAGCCTTTGATGAGCCTTTCTTTGGGCTGGTAGCCACCGTAGACTGCACGCGGGCCCAGGCCGAAGCGAAGCGACTCGGCGTCTCCTTTTTCCTCTACTATCTCTACCATTCGTTGCAGGCCGCGCACGAGGTGCTGGAGTTTCGCTACCGCATCGAAGACGGCCAGGTGTACTGCTACGACCGTATCCACGCCTCGGCCACCATCGGCCGCGACGACCGCACCTTCGGTTTCTCCTTCATCGAGCAGCAGGATGAGCTAGCCGACTTCGTGCGGGCTGCCTTAGTTGAAGTCGAGGCCGTGCGCAACAGTTCGGGTTTGCGCCTGAGCGAAACCACCGCCCGCCCCGACGTGATTCACTACTCGGCCATTCCGTGGGTGCGTTTCACTGGCCTCACGCACGCGCGCAGCTTTCAACACCCCGACAGCTCGCCCAAGATTTCCTTCGGCCAAACCTACCAGGAAGGCACTGATACGCTGATGTCGGTGGCCGTGAACGTGCACCACGGGCTAGCCGATGGCTACCACGTGGGCCAGTTCCTAAAGGCGTTTCAGGAGCGGCTTGGGTAGTAATGAAAGAAGGGAGAAGAGTAGGTTGACTTGCTCTGTCATCCTGACGAAGGAAGGACCTTATTACATCTGTGCAGTGGGCAAATAGAGCAGGTTCTCCATAACCGTTTGGGAAACCAAAATCCGCGAAACAGCTACTATTTCTATAACCAGAGCCGATTGATATACTTCTGTACAGCCTTGTGTTAGCGACGTGGCACAAGGCCCTTTGCTGCGCTCAGGATGACAGTTGGACCACTCACTAGCCTGGCTTTCACAGGCTCGTCACGCCCAGCACTTCCAGTAGCGCCTTGGCTTTGAGCAAGCACTCCTCATACTCGCGCTCCGGCACGGAATCGTAGGTGATGGCGGAGCCGACCTGGAAGCTGAGGTAGCCGGTATCGGTGCGGTATTGCAGGCTGCGAATCACGACGTTGAAATCGAACTCGCCAGTGGGCCACACATAGCCGATGCTGCCGCTATAGAGGCCGCGGCGGCTTTGCTCGTAGTGTTCGATGAGCTGCATGGCCCGGATTTTAGGCGCGCCGGTCATGGAGCCCATCGGGAAGGTAGCGCGCAGGGCATCTACCAAGTCCACCCCAGCGCGCGGCGCGGCCACCACGGTGGAAATCATCTGCCAGACGTGGCGGAATGAATACAGCCCGAATAACTCGGGCACGCGTACGGTGCCGGTTTCAGCCACGCGGGCGAGGTCGTTGCGCACCAGATCCACTATCATCAGATTCTCGGCCCGCTCTTTTTCGTCGTGGAGTAGGGTGAGGCGCTGCTGCTCGTCTTCGGTGGGCGTGGCGCCACGCCGGATGGTGCCTTTGATGGGCTGGGAAAGCAGGAGTGGGCCACTGCGGGCCAGAAACCGTTCCGGCGAGGCGCAGAGCAGGTAGTGGTGCTCATGGCGAAAGAAGCCGGCAAACGGTGCCGGGGAGGCCGCGTTCAGGCGTAGAAATACGTCCACCGGGTCGAGCTGCACGTCTTGGGCGTAGAATTCCTGGCAGAGATTGAGCTCGTACACTTCGCCGTTGAGAATGTCTTCCCGAATGGCATCCACGGCTTGCAGGTAGTCGGTTTTGGGCATGCGGGGGCGCAGCACTGGCACGGTTGGCGGGGGCAGTTGCGGCACCGGCGTAGCCAGAATGGCGCTTAGCACGCCGTCGGTGTGGCCGTGAATCTCCACCACGTTGCTGCGCCAGTACAGCCAGGTTTGCGGGCAGAAGAAGTGCAGCCGGGGCCACTCCAGCCCCGAAAAGTTGGCGCTCTGCAACTGCTCTATTTCATCCTTGATCTCATAAGTCAGAAAGCCCAACCGAGGCATGGAGCCCAACGACTGCCGCAGCCAAGCGCGTAGCTCCGCCAGGGTGCGCGGCGCATCTGGCGCGGTTGGCGCGACGCCCAGCATCCGGTCGAACGGGCCCTGGGGATAAGTCAGCAGGTCATTATGTTCGAAGTAGGCACAGTGCGCGAACTGCGCGGCCCACCGCAGGGCGCGGGCCGGAAAGTCGGCGGGAAGGTCAGCAAGGGGAGCAGTAAGCACGAAACGAAGATAAGGAGGGTGGAGGCAGCCGGCAGTTGCCTGGTTGTTGGGCCTTGTCCCGGAATGTCAGTATAGGAACTGATTCGGTTGGCTGACCTAGGGTCTTGCCGCTGAGCGGCTCAAACCGTGGCCAGAGCTTAGCAAACCAAAGCCCACGACTTAACCAAGCCCCGGAGGGGCGGCATATCGGTAGAAGACACATATCAGTAGAAGACAAGAGCGTAACGGTAAATAAAGCCCCATCGGGGCGACACAAAATCGTTGGACCGTTTGCGCCGCCCCGCCGGGGCTTTTGAACGGTATATAAGCAGGGTTACTACCGATATGCCGCCCCGCTGGGGCTCAAATATGCTCCTCAAACTAGGCTGCTACACAGATTAGGCCGTTGCAGGGAGCAGAAACACCGAAGTACAGCTACGGCAACTCTTTCAGCGCCAACTTGGCTTTGGTATCGGTGCTGTTCTTGTATTCGTGTTTGGGATAGCTGAGCGCCTTCTGAAAGTAGACTTTGGCCGTATTGCGCTGGTCTTCGGCCTGGTAGAGATAGCCGAGCTGCAAGGCGGCTTGGGGCGCGAAATAATAAGGTGCATTGCCAGCCCGCGCGATGGTGCGGGCATAAAACAGCCGGGCCGAATCGGGGCGTCCGAGCAGGTGCCAGGCGCGGGCGCGCCGGTATGGCTCTTCTAATTGGTCGTGCAAGGGTGTGCTGGGCGTGCTCTGGAAGGCGTCGAGGGTGGTGAGGGCCTCACGGTAGTAGCCGCCGTCGATTTGCAGACGGGCGCGGGTGAGCAGACGGTTGAGCGGCTCTTTGTCGTCGAAGAAGCGCTGGGCGTAGGTGTCTTCTTCCACCACGGTGCGGCCCCCAGCATCGATCTGGCGCCGGTACCGCTCAGCCGCTGCGTCGTCGTTCCCCAGCCAGGCGGCGAGGTAGAGCTTGAAATAGGCGTCCTTGCGGTAGTGCTGGCCCCGAAACTCCCGCAGAAACTGCTCGTTCTCACGGCGCGAAGCCGCGTAGTTGCCTTGATAGAGCAGCAAGTCGGCGGCCATGTGGCGCAGGTAGGGCAGAGCGAGGTAGCCGGGGCCAGCCGGGCGGGCACGATAGGCGGCGAGGGCGGCTTCGGTGCGGTGCTGCTTTTTGTTGAGGCTGATGAGTAGGTAGCTGTAGAGCAGGTTGTCGGGCTGTTGTTGTTGCAGCTGGGTGATGAGCTGCAAGGCTTCTTCGGGCTTCTTGTAATAGGTTTCTTCCACCAGCGACAGCAGAATGCGGGCTTCCGACTGGAAATCGTTGGGCTGGCGGGCCGCTGCGCGCAGGTTGCTCAGACCGTTTTCTACGCTGCCAGCTAGCCCGAGCAGCTTCAGAAACCACCGGTAGCCTTCCGGCAGGGAGCCAATGAAAAACTGCACCAGTCCCAGTGTTTTGCGCGCGGGCAAATACGCCGGGTAGCGTTTCACCACCGCCTGCATCTGCTGGTACGCCTGCCGCAGACTCCACGCCCCCTGCACCTCGTGGCCGAAAGCCACCTGCGCCGCCGCTTGGTGCAGCCGGATTTCAGCGCGCGCGTAGTCGCGCAAAGCGCCTCGTTCAGAGCTTTTTTCCAGAAGTGCCAGACGCTCGTTTTGCGCGTCTACCGTTGCCGCGTAGTGCGCTGCGTCTTGGCTCACCAGCAGTTCCGTGATGCCAAGGCAGTCCTGCACCAGCACCGTGCCGGCGGCGGTTGGGGAGGTGTCTTGTAGCAGGTCCCGAACTATGCTCGGCCGCATTTTCAGCACTTCCGCGTAGGCACGGGCTTGTTGGGCGGTGAGGGCGGGTTGTGCAGCCGCTTCGGGCTGGCGAGGTTCCCGCAGAGGAGCGCAGAAGGCTTTGCTGAGGAACGCAGAGGCGAGCGTCAGCAGGAGCAGCCTCCGCGTCCTGCTGCGAAATCCTCGGCCTACCTCTGCGCGAAACGACATTTGAACAAAGAAAAAGGAACGACCAAGGCCGCTCCTTTCACTATTACAATCCCTAACGAAGCCTACGCGATGCGCGCTTCCACGTCGGCCAGCACACGGCCGCAGTGCTCGCACACGATGATTTTCTTGTGGGCAATGATGTCAGCTTGGCGCTGCGGGGGCACCGTGTTGAAGCAGCCGCCGCACGCGTCGCGCTTCACCGTCACGACGGCCAGGCCGTTGCGCACGTTGCCGCGGATGCGGGTGTAGGCCGTGTACAGGCGCTCTTCGATGGGCTCGATAGCCGTTGAGCGCTCATCCAGCAGCTTCTTCTCGTCGGCTTCGCTCTCGCCCACGATGACGTTAAGCTCGCCTTTCTTGTTGTCAAGGTCTTTCTTACGCTCTTCCAGCCGCTGCTTTGTACCGCCGATTTCGGAGATTTTCAGGTCAATCTGGTACTGCGCCTCCTTGATTTTCTTTTCCGAAATCTGGATTTCCAGCTTTTGTAGCTCGATTTCCTTGGAAATGGCTTCGTACTCGCGGTTGTTGCGCACGTTCTGCTGCTGGTCCTCATAGCGTTTGATGAGGCCATCGGCGTCTTTGGCGTTTTGCTTGCGCTGTTTGATTTGCTCGTTGAGGCCGGCAATTTCCTCATCGAATTTGCTCACGCGCACCTCGTAGCCGGCAATTTCATCTTCCAGGTCGCGCACTTCTTCGGGCAGGTCGCCGCGCACGCGCCGGATTTCGTCGAGCTGCGAGTCAATGCGTTGCAGGTTGAGCAGGGCTTCCAGCTTGCTGGCAACGGGGGCATCGGCCGGGGCAGTGGCGACGGTCTTAGCAGTCATATCGGACGGGGTTGGTGTAGGTCTCGGCAATGAAGAGCGCAAAAGTACTTCCAAAGTTTTCGGCAAGCAAATCCCGGAAGATTTCCCCCGTGAATTGCTCGCTCTCAAAATGGCCCACATCGCAGAGCAGCAATTGCCCTTCGGCCCCAAAATACTCGTGGTATTTCAGGTCGCCGGTCACGTAGGCATCGGCCCCGGCGGCGCGGGCTTTGCCAATCAGAAAACTGCCCGCCCCGCCGCACAAAGCCACTTTCTTGATGGGTTTATCAAAGTCCGTGTGCTTAATGACGGGCACGTTCAGGGCGGCTTTCAGCTGCTGCCGAAACTCTCGCGGACTTAGCGCCTCGGGTAGCTCTCCCACCATGCCGGAGCCTACATCCTGGTGCTCATTTTCCAGTCGAATGATTTCGTAGGCCACTTCCTCGTAGGGGTGCGCTTGGCGCAAGGCCCGCAGCGCCGCGCGCTGCAAGTGCAGTGGCAGCAACACCTCTACGCGCTGCTCCGGGGTGGTTTCGGGCTGGTTGGGCTGGCCTTGAAACGGCTTGGTGCCGGCGCCAGGCGTGAAAGTGCCAGTACCGTCGGTGCGGAAGCTGCACTCCGAGTAGTCGCCCACCTGGCCCGCCCCAGTGGCGTAGAGGGCTTGCAGCACGGTCTCGGTGTGCGTTGCCGGCACGTAGATGATGAGCTTGGCCAGCGTGCCCGACTTCGGGTCGAGGATGCGCAAATTTTGCAAGCCGAGCTTTTCCGCCAGCTTGCGGTTCACGCCGTGGCGCACGTTGTCGAGGTTGGTGTGGGCGGCGTACAGCGCCACGTCGTTTTTGATGGCTTTGAGCAGCGTCTGCTCCACTTCATTGGCTCCGGTAAGGCGCTTGAGGGGCCGGAAAATGAGCGGATGGTGCGCCACTACCACGTTGCAGCCGCGCCGAATAGCTTCCTCCACTACGGCCGGCGTGCAGTCCAGCGCAATAAGCACCCCCGTAACTTCCTGCTGCGGATTGCCACATTGCAAGCCCGCATTATCATACGATTCCTGGTAGGCAAGGGGCGCGGCGGCCTCCAGCATGCGGGCAAGATCCTGAACTGTGGGCATTCTGGGTGAATTAAAAATTGAGAATCAAAAATGAAGAATTGGGCAGCGGCGCGAGTGAGCTACTGTCGGTTTTGCCCGGTGGAGCCGCAAGGTGGGCGGACTGGATGAACTAGTGGCGCAAGTTGCGGTAACGGCCTCAATTCTTCATTCGTCATTCCTCATTCCCAATTGGAAAAGCGTTTCTGCGTAGCGCGCCACGTGTTCTGTGAGCTCCCGGCGGCGGTATTGCATGAGGTAGCGCGGGTGGTCGAGGATGTAGATTTGGTTGAACAGGCTTAGCTCCGCGTTCAGCTTTTCGAGCAGCAGCCCGTTCCGGCGGCCCAGACACACGGCGGCGTGGCGGGCCAGGCCTAGCTCGGCCACTTGGCGCTGCAAAGAGACGCGAATATCTGGCTCCAGCGCCTTTTGTAGAGCTGGCGAGTCGTAGTAATTGTAGTTTTTGCCGTGGCGCAACAGCACCAGCGGGTAGAGCGAGCCAAGGTAAAAATGCTGGTAGAACGCCTCCGGCCCACCTATTTCCGCCACCACGCGGTACACGAATTGGCTGCTCAGCTCCGGCTGCCGCGGCTGCTCGTTCGCAATGCCGCAGACCTCCGCCAAGGTGCCCGGGTCGGTGAAGGCAACGCCCGTGCGGCCCGCACCAAAACGCCCCGGATTGATGCCCAGCAGTGCCACGCGGGGCCGGTCATCAGTGTAGAATTTCTGCACGAATTGCGTCAGCAGGGGCGCTATGGCCGGATCTTGGTGTGGGTTGAGCGCCTGCACTTCGTCGGGTAGGGCGGGAGGAGCTGGGAAGGTGGTGAGGAAGCGCAGGAGCGAAGCGGCGAAGGCGGGCATAGGCGCAGATAAAGGTCAGTGACTGTTGTCAGGCCTTGCTAACGCAAACCTCGGCTCAAGCGGACAACAGGCCATCTGCTTACTCTAGTACTACCCGAATGATAGCAACATCGTCAGTTGGGCGCAAAGCGAAGCTGTTTTCAAGCTGCTTTACTTTGATATTCAGCATTTCACTCCGCTCCGTGAGCTTACGATCCAGGAGCAGATAAGCTGGAACATCGGGCAATTCCTCCTTATCCATAGTAGTTTGAAAACTGTCTATGCCATCGGTGGCAATGCTGATGTCGGTACAGGCGGTTAGGTGCAATAGCTGCCGTTGTTGGGCATACCAATCCTCGAAGAATTCACCAAAATGATAGCCAATATAATCGGGCCGGTTGTCCTGCTCGAAGCGAATGAGTTGGCCGTTGATAGCCGCCGTTGCATCCCCAACAGCAAGCAGCATGGCTTCGCGAGTGTTGGTATCCAGAAACAGCACCACCAGCGTAGTGAGCAATTCGGACGTGTCGAGCAGCAGTTGGTTTTTTAACTGAACAAGCTCCTTGAAAACCGCCGCTATAATTTCACGAAATTCTTGCGGGAGGGGCTGGTTGGCGGCTAATTCGTTGTAAAACTTCTGGTACTGACGCTCCTTCAATACTTTGCGCAGCACTTTTGCCAGCAGGATAGCGGCGAAGTGGCTTTCCTGGCCCATGGTACAGCCATCCATCACGGCACAGAGAAGCTTATGCTCGTCTACTTCTTGCACCAAGCTAAAATCCTCGCAAAAATCTAGGTGATATTCTCCTCTTTTTAGAAAATGATAGATGTTCATGCAACGCGATGCTTCGGCTGTCTGGACTACTGCTGTAGCGAAAGAGTATAAGAAGATGACAGCCTTTGGCGCCTAAAGATCCGCTTTTACAGTCGAATCAAGCGTGGAATCCGTCGGGTTCTACTGCGTTAGCTGTTGCAACCAGCTACTTTTGCGCTGCCTTAGTTGCCGTGCATCCATGCCTTCGCTACTTACCCTACTGCTGCTGCCCTTCAGCTGGCTTTACGCCGGCGTGATGGCTGTGCGCAATTGGCTCTATCAAACTGGCCTGAAAGCATCGAGCCGGTTTGGTGTGGTGCCCGTGCTGAGCGTGGGCAATCTGCGGGTGGGCGGGACCGGCAAAACGCCGCACGTGGCCTGGCTGGTGCGCGAGCTGCAACGGCAAGGGCAGCGCCCCGCCATTCTCAGCCGCGGCTATGGCCGCCGTACCCGTGGCTTCCGGCTCGGTGGCCCGCAAGAGTCGGCCGCCACACTCGGCGATGAACCGTTGCAGCACTACCAGGATTTCAGGGGCCAAGTGCCTGTAGCGGTGTGCGAGGACCGCCAAGCTGGCTTGCGGCAGTTGCTGCGCGCCGAGCCGGACCTCAGTGCCGTGGTGCTCGATGATGCCTACCAGCACCGCCGCGTGCAGCCCGATTTCAGCGTCCTACTCACCGAACAGCACCGCCCATTCTACCAGGACTACGTGCTGCCCGCCGGCCGCCTGCGCGAAAGTAGGAGTGGGGCGCGCCGCGCCGATGTCGTCGTCGTGACGAAGTGCGACGCCGGACTGACGGTGGAGCGGCAGCAGGAAATCCAGCGGCAGATCTGGCGCTACGCCCGGCCGGGCGTGCCCGTGTTGTTTTCCACGTACGCCTACGGGGCACCCGTGCCGCTGGCTGGTAGCGCGGCTACAGCTGCCGTGTGTGGCCCGGAAGTTGTGCTCCTGACGGGCATTGCCCAGCCGGGGCCCTTGCGCGACTACCTCGTGGGAGCCGGCTTTCGCATCGTGCATCACGCTGCCTTTGCCGACCATCATGCCTTCACGGCAACTGAAATTGCGGCCGTGGCTGCGCATTGCGGACCCGGACAGTGTATTTTTACGACCCAGAAAGATGCCACCCGGCTGCTGGCGCCCGCGCTGCATACGGAAATAGCTCGTCTTTCCGTTTTCTATATTCCTATCACCGTGGAGTTTCTGGCCGATGGGGCCGAGCGCCTGCGCCAGCTGCTCCCGGCCGCCTTTCAGCCCCAAGCTGTTGTCTGACTTGTCGTTGCCTTCGTCGTGTATACTTAGCCTGCCGCGGCAGGTGACTCGTGTTTTCCAAATAAGCCCCGGTTGGCGCGGGCTGCTACTGGTATTTCTGTTGCTGGCGGGCGCGGCAGGCGGGCAGGCGCAGGTCCTCGACGATTCCACCAAGGTGCTCTACGGAGCCCGCACCACGCGTCTGCTCCGCGAGGCCGATGTGCTGCGCGACCAAACCGAGGGCCGCATCATCGATACGACGCTCACCAACTTTCCCTCGGCCCGCAACTGGTACCACGACAGCACCTTCTACCAGGACCTGGGCCATGTGGGCACGGCTGCCCGGCCGCTGTTGTGGCGCACCAACACGGAGCTAGGCGCCCGCCTCGGCCGCAACGTCTTCGACCGTTACGCCCGCGACCCATCCGCCATTCCGTACTACGATTCCAAGTCGCCGTACACGTTTTTTCGCTTTATTCAGGGTGGCAACGGTGAGCAGGTGTTTGAGCTTTCCTACACGCGCAGCATCAACAAAAACGCCAGCGTGGGTTTGGCCTACGAACGGTTTGCAGCCAACAAAGTATACACCAATAACCCGCGGGAGTCGCTGGTAGAGCACAGCAATATTCTGTTTTTTGCCCGGTTTCAGAGCACTGATGAGCGTTACCACGCCCTGTTCAACTACAACAACGTACGCCACCGCGCCGTGGAGCAAGGCGGTATCCAGCCGCAGACCACACCCGTACGCGACACTACCCTCGCCCAATTTTTTGACTACGGCGAGGAGCGCCCCCGCTTGCTGACGGCAATCAATACCGAGCACCGTGACGGTCTACGCTTGGTGCAGACCTACCGCCTGCTTAATCGCGGCCTGACGGCCTTTCATATCGTGGATTGGCGCCGGCAATGGAACCGCTTCCAGGATACCAGGCTGCCCATTAATACTACAACCAACGCCCTAAGCTACTACCCGCAGGCCCGGCTGAGCCGCACCGCTACCGACGACCGCGCGCAGACGCAGCAAGTGGAAAATACTGTGGGCGTATTAGGGCGTACCGAAGTCGTGGAATACCGGCTCTACGCCCGGCAGCGTAATCTTTCGCTCACCAACCGCATTCTCGTGGGTGACCCCGGCATAACGCGAGACACCACCGGTCGACGCTTTACTGGCGTTGACCAGATTTTCCTGGGCGGGTCGGCCGCATTCCGCTACAAGATATTCGCCATTGAAACGGCCGGGGAATTGAAGGTGGCAGATGAATATTGGCTGCGCGGCGCGGCCAAGCTCGGGCCCCTGACGGGCGAGCTGCTGAGCACCAGCTACTCGCCCACGCTCACGCAGCAGCAATTCGTTGGCAACCATTACGTGTGGAACAACAATTTCCGCAACACCAAAATCAACCAGCTCACTGTGCGCGTTGACCAAACGCTGGGCCGACAGCGCGTGGAAGCCTCGGCGGCTATCATCAATATCACGGACCTCGTGTATTACGATGAGGTAGGCGTGCCCACGCAATCTGGCTCAGACCGCCGTTTACTGACGGCTTCGCTGCGCCACCGTTTCAACGTCGGTAGCTTCTTCGTGGACAATCAGGCCCACGCCACCAGCGGCGGTGACGACGAAGCCGTGCGTATTCCGGCGCTGCTCACCGACAGCAAAGTCTACTACCAGGGCTACCTCTTCAAGAAGGCGCTGTTTGGGCAAGTGGGTGCGGAAGTGTACTACCAATCCTCTTGGCGGCCGTACGATTATAGCCCCAGTACGCAGCAGTTCTTTGTCCAGAACCATTTCAAAGCCGCCAACTTCGCGGTGGCCGATGTTTTCGTGACCGGCGATATCCGGACCGTGGCCGTGTTCCTGAAAGTGGCCTACGTGAACCAGGGACTAGGGCGCGACGGTTACTTCACCACGCCTTACTACACGGGCCTGCCCCGGCGGTTTCAGATCGGTATTCGCTGGCAATTTTTTGATTGAGTTGAATGGTTTAATGGTTGAATGGCTGCATTGCTTAATGGTTACATGGTTGACTGTTCAACGAGCCGCCAGAACGACCAACCATTTAACCATTGAACAATTAAACCATTCAACCCATTGGAAAAGGAAAAAACCATTCTCAAGCTTAAGCTTAATACCGACCCGCGCTGGGTGGATATTGCCAGCAAGAACATCGAGGATATTCTCGTCGATCATGCTTGGTGCGAGCAGAAAGCGGCCAGCACCGGCATCAGCATGATCATTCATTATCCCGAGAAAACCCGCCTCGTGGACGAGCTCACGGACCTTGTGGCCGAAGAGTGGAGCCACTTCGAGCGGGTGCTGATCGAGCTGCGCAAACGGGGCTATCAGCTCGGCCGGCCCCGCCGCGACGAGTACGTGGTACAACTGCTGGCGCACGTGCGCAAAGGCGGCCCCCGCGAGCGGCAACTCCTTGATCAGCTACTGGTTTCGGCGCTTATTGAGGCCCGCAGCTGCGAGCGGTTCAAGTTGCTCTGGAAGCACATTCCCGACCCCGAGCTGAGCAAATTCTACTACGAACTGATGGTGTCGGAAGCGGGGCACTTCGTGAGCTACGTGGAGCTGGCCAAAGAATATTGCGACCCCAAGGAAGTGGATACACGCCTGCAAGAGCTACTCAAAATAGAAGGTGACATCGTGACCAACCTGCCGGTGCGCGACGACCGAATGCACTAACTGGAGTAGAGAGTGGAGATTTGACGCGCTACTTTTCGCTGCTCTTCGTGCCTGCCGGGACCCTGCTTTCCGTTTGGCTCGTGGCAGCTCTGGGGGCTGGCCGGCTCAGCGAATAATCACCCCGTGAATCACAAACTCCACCGGCCCCGACGAGCCCAGGCTGTAGGCGTACACTTCAAGTTGGTTGTTGTTGACATGTCGGTAGAAGTACGTGACGCTGTTGAGGACATTGCCGGTCAGCAGCTCCATGGAGAGCATCACCATGGGCTTGAAGCCGAGGTTGTGGGTCACAATCCAGCCCGCAGTGCCGCCGCTGGGCACCGAGCCGGTGGTCTGTAGATCAAAGGTACTGGGCTGGCCGATGCTGCCGTCGCTGCCGCGGATGGCCAGCAGCGTCGATTGATTACTGCTGAAGTTGCGCAGCATCAGGTTGTTGGCTACCACGTTGCCGTCCACGTCGAGGCGCTGCTGGGGCGAGGTGGTGCCCACGCCCACGCGGCCATTGCCGTCCACGTACAGGTCAGTTATGAACTGGCTACTGCCGGTAACGGCTGCTAGGTCGCCGACCCCGATCCGGCCGATTTCAAATCTGGTGTTGCCGGCCCGCCACAGACCGGCAGGCCGGCCGGCGTACTTCATCAGCCCCACCCGGCGCTGCCCGCCTTGGTCGGCGATAAAGCCGCTGTTTTCAGCATTGACGTAGGCCGAACCGTTGATTTCCAGCCGCTGGCTGGGGGTGTTGATGCCCACGCCTACGTTGCCGCTCGGCGTAATGCGCAGGCGCTCGGTGTAGCCGCCGGTAGGAAAGTAGGTCAGGAACTGGTGAGCACCCTGCGCCGTAGCTCCCGTATTCGGGCCAGCGACGTACTGCATCGTCCAGTTGGGGGCGTGCCGGAGCTGGGAGCCGTTAGGGCCAGCAGCGGTGAGTTGTACCTTGTCGCCATCGGTGGTAGTGAAGCGCAGGGGCTGGGTGGCGGTGTGGTTGCCCAGGTTGTCGCCCGAGCGGGCCTTGTCGGGGATGAACACCCAGGTGCCGCCCACGGCGTACCAGAAGCCTCGGCGCCCGTCGGTCTGAAACACCATCAGCCCGTCGGGCGGGCTGCCGATGCCGGCGCGCTGGGCCGAGTCGAGGCGCGGGATGAGCAGACCCTTATCGGTGCTGCTGATGTCGAGAGCTGCTTTGGTATTCGGGTTGGTCGTGCCGATGCCTACGGACTGTGCCCGGACTGGGGCAGCGGAGAGCAGCAGGCAGCACCCGGCCAGGCAACCGCCCAGCAGGATTTGGCAGCCTAAATAAAGGGCGTGCGGGTACGTGTTGGTCATAGCATAGAGGAATGAAGGTCGCGGCGGCCAATGACTGGCTAGGTGTTGCAAACATAATTATATATAATAAAAAAATTATACAGAAGGGCAGCCAGGTATACCACATGTGCTAGAAAAATTTTCGCCGTTCAAAAGAGGCTTGGAGGCGGTTATTATCCGCTTGTAGCAAGTAGTCCTGAAAGCTGAAAGCGCCCCTCGTAGCCGCCAATACAGTTGTTCCTTGTAAATGTGTTTAGGCCGGCACCACCTAAAATTTGCCGGTTGGGGGCACTCCAGTATATTAGGCCGTTTTTGCCTTCCCGATGCAATGAAGAGACTATTGCTGATTGCCTTTCTGCTCGCTTCTGGCGTGGCCTCTGCGCAGACGGAGACCCCGCCGACAGCGGCTCCGCCAGCTCCCCCAGAAACCACGTTCAACTTCTGCGGCATTGATATTCCGGTTCCCCAGGGCTGCACTTTGGCCACCAAGTATGAGATTCAGTGCGACAAGTACCAGCTGAGCTGGTTCTACCTCAATTACCGCGACCTGAAGCCAGTGGTGGAGAACATGCTACAGGTTGAAAAGAAAAAACACAAACCGGTGGAGCAGCAGGAGTGTGAAGGGTTTATCCTCGACATGCCCGCCAAAGGCTACCTGCTCAACTATACTGTCGATGCGGCCATAGTCCACCAGCTCATTTTCTACGGCATCGCCAAGGGCCAGCCCGTAGTGGTGCAGCTCACCCTCGACATGGAACCAGAAAAAACGGACGACTTACCGGAAGTGGCCCGCCGCATTGTGCGCCTAGCGAAGTAGCAGACACTCTCCGCTTTCCAGCTACTTCCAACGACCTTAGCGGCTACCCTGACACCCAAAAAAGCCCGCCCGGTGTAGTTCCAGACGGGCTTTTTCTTGGTAACTGTGGTTGGTGCTGCTGGTCTTATGACTCAGAGGCTGCTTCCTCGGCTTTGCTTGGGTTGCGGGAGCGGAGCAGGCCCGCCGGTACGTCGAGCGCGCCGGTGTGCGGGTCGATGATGCCGTTACGCTCGTCCTCGATGTTGGTGGCCTGCGTGTACACGTCGCCGGCGATGGGCTGGCGGCGCAACTCTTGCTTGAAGGCCCGGATTTGCTCGGTGCGGGCTTCTGCGCTCTGCGGGCCACCGTAATCTACGAAGCCGAAACCGCCCCATTCGCTCACTACCAAGGGCTTTTGGCGGCGGTAGAAAAATGGGTCGCCTACTACGAGCGGAAAGGCGGCCACGTTCATGTCGCCCTGCACGAGGCGCGTGAGCAGCTCGCGCCATTGCGTAAGGTCGGGGGTGTAGATGTGGGCCGTGAGCAGGTCTGATTTCAGGCGGCCTTCCGAGGAAATGTGGCGCCAGCCGTCGTTATCCACCACCAGAAATTGCGGGTGGTTGATGAGCATGTAGTGGTACATCTCCGTGATGTAGGCGCGGGTTTCAGGGTTGGTGGCAATGTCCTGGCAGCCCCAGTCTTCGTTGTATAGGCTCCAAATGACGACTGACGGATGGTTTTCAATCAGGGCCAGCATGCGCAGCAACTCGGCGCGGTGGTTTTCGCGGCTGCGCGGCGTAGAGCTGTGCGGGCTGGGCACTTCTACCCATAGCAGCAGCCCTAGCTCATCGGCCAGGTTGTAGATGCGTGGGTCGACGCCGGCAATGTGCACGCGCACCAGGTTGCAGCCTAGTTCCTGCATGGCGTGCATGTGGCGGCGCATTTCCTCGTAGGTGGCCGTGCCCGGCTGGTAGAGAATACCGTCGAGGTAGGTGGGCTCGTTGTTGACGTATACGTAGGTGCCGCGCGACTCAATCTTGCGCAGGCCAAACAGGGTCTGGATTTCGGCGGTGTTGCCTTCCGCGTCAATGAGCTGGGCAATGAGGCGGTAGAGGTTGGGCGTGCCGGGGCCCCACAGCTTGGCGCCCGCCAGCTCCATCACCACCCGCTGCTGCCGTTGCCCAGCTTCCAGCCGCAACGGAAAATCGGAAGTAGCTAGTGGTCCGGCCGAGGAGCCATTGCTCTCGAACACCTGCAAACGCAAGGTATAGAAGCCGGGGTCCTGAATGCGGGTGGTCAGGTTGAAGCGCACCATCTGGTCTTCAATCACGCTATCGACGCCCACGCGGGAACGGAGGCGGTTGCGTTCCACCGTCTCCAGCCAGATGCTGCGCACGGCTCCCGTCTGGGTCTGGTACCAAATGCCGCCGCGCTTGTACACGTGCGACTCCTGCTTGCCACGGGGCGTTTCAGCGTCCATGTTATCGGCCACGCGTACCGTGAGGCGGTTCATGGGCCGCAAGTACTCTTCCTTCAACTCGTACGAAAACGACGTGTACTCGCCGTAGTGTACGTCCTCGCCCTCGATAGTGCGCAAGGGGTGGCCGTTAAGCCAGACACGCGTTTCGTAGCCGCAAGCCCCAAACGTGAGCTGAAACAAGGAAGAAAGGCTGTCATCGGCGCGGACGGGCAGCGGAAAATCCCGTTCGTACCACGCCACTACCTGGTCTTGCCAGCGAGTCGGCTGCTGCTGGCCCTTGGCCTCAGCCATGTGGTCTTCCACGGAGCCGGGCCAGGTGGCGGTGTGCTCGTAGCTGTGGCCCAGGTGCCAGCCTTCCCGCAAGCCGCTGTCGGTGGCATCGATGGCAAAGTGCCAAAGGCCGTCAAGGAGCAGGTAGTTGTTGGTCCGCAGCACGGCGCGCGGCAGGGGGTTGAGGGCTTGCCCATCGTTGGGGCGGGGACTAAAACCGAAATTGGGTTGCTCAGCTGCGCTCATAGTCAGGAAAACGATGAGGCCTTCTTAACGCAATTTCTGCGGTTGAGTCTGGGCCGCTGATAAAAAATGCGCAGTCTTCACTTGCCAAGTCGTGGTAATTCAGATAGTAAGAATACTCGCGTTCATCTACTATACCTGTTGCAAAGTGGTTTGCGAA
Organism: Hymenobacter sp. M1-2; assembly: GCF_057808495.1. Classification (NCBI taxonomy): domain Bacteria; kingdom Pseudomonadati; phylum Bacteroidota; class Cytophagia; order Cytophagales; family Hymenobacteraceae; genus Hymenobacter; species Hymenobacter sp. M1-2. The sequence continues at coordinate 66,961 of NZ_JBTYZO010000006.1, read as the reverse complement.
ACATGTAGCGACGCGACCCTTCGCGTCTGCTAGTCCGCGCCGGCTGCCCGATTATCTTGCAACGACGAGACGCGAAGGGTCGCGTCTCTACACGCGGGCGATTCTCGCAAACCATTTCGTAACGAGTATAACTAAGTAAAAAGCTCCACTACTTAAAAGTAGCGGAGCTTTTCGGGCATGTTTCGGGTAAGGCTACCGGCTATTTAATAAGACCTGTTCGATTTAGAAGCACCTACCATATGTCCCCATGCCTCCAACTTACCTTCCTTGGCACTGAGCATACCCTCGATGCGCGCGTGCAGGACGGTTTTGGTGCCGGGGCCTTCTTCTCCTACTTCAACGCCAATGTCTACGCCAGCCTTTCCCACTTTTTCAACATCAGCGCCAACGTTGCCATTGATCTTGACCGCGCCTTTCTGTATAACACCCTCACCAAATAAGATGTCCATGTTGACATCAAACTTGTATACTGAGAATACATACTTCTGGCTCAGCGATCCATGCATGAAATTGAGTTGCCCGTCGCTTGGGCCGTCGGTCTGAAAAATAAGGTTGACGTTTTGAACTAAGTAGCCGGTCTTAGGATCCGGGGTGTAGAGTGCCGTGAGCAGTAAATCGGGCACTCGCAGTCCGTCGAAATAAGTCCCAAAGCTTGGTATTGTTATCTGCTGCTTGTGAGTGTGTTGCGCAGACTTCCAAACGGGCACAAAGAACGGGAGCGTTTTAATGGTCATGATGCATGGATTACTTGTGAGGAGTTATGGGAATGTGCTCAAGAGCTTTGAGCGAGTCAATCTTGTGGTAAATGTTGGCGAGTTGGGCCGAATCATTGGCGTAACCCACAAGCGGGCCTCCGCCAACTTGGTTATCCCATACGGAGTCATTGGGCGCACTAGAGTCATGGGGAATGGGGCGCTTAGACATTTCCAGCCGTCGAAGCTGAAAGTCGATAGCCATTTGGCGTAGCGTGCGGGCACTGTAAGGCGGACCCAATGAAATAGAATCCCGGTACCGCTCATCAAAGCGTAGCTCGGTATCCTGGTAGTCGGCTAGGGAGCGGGTCGGTGCCGCGCTGGCCGTTGAAGGGGAACTCTGGTGGGTGCAACCAACCAATAGCGCTAGGCCCAAGGCCCACGCCTGACAAGCTGCCCTTCCAGGTCTTCCTCTGGAAGCATGAATATTACTGTAACGCATGGAAAAATGGGTTAGTGAATGGATTACTTATGAGGGGTTATGGGAATGTGCTCAAGAGCTTTAAGCGAATCAATCTTGTGGTAAATATCAGCCAGATGAGCAGCCTGACTAGGAAACCCTACTAGCGGGCCTCCACCTACATGCTCATAGACAGAATCGTTTTGTCCCGGATCGTTATCCGGCATTTTTGCCATACTCAGCCGCTTCAACTGATTAAGGATGGCTAGTTGACGCTGAGTGCGGGCACTATAAGGCGGACCCAATGAAAGGGAATCCAGATACCGCTCATCAAAGCGTAGCTCGGTATCCTGGTAGTCGGCTAGGGAGCGGGTCGGTGCCGCGCTGGCCGTTGAAGGAGAACTCTGGTGGGTGCAACCCGTCACTAGCGTCAGACTCAACAGGCCCATGCTTAAAGCCAACAACCGACGAGATGAGCCTTCAGGTGCTCCTCTGGAAGAAGGAATACGGCTGTAATACATAGATAGAAAAATGAGTCAGTAAAAAAAGTGCTCTTAGGCTAAAACTAAGGGCATATATACAAAAATATTCTTTGGGGCACCTATCGCTGCTAAAGCCACTCAGCCCGCATCAGGTCTTCTGCTTCTTCTTCTTGGCGGCGGGGAAGAGCACGTTGTTGAGGATGAGGCGGTAGCCGGGCGAGTTGGGGTGCAGGGCCAGGTCGGTGGGCTCTTCCTCTACCATGTGCTGGTAGTCTTCGGGGTCGTGGCCGCCGTAGAAGGTCCAGGTGCCTTTGCCGAGCGTGCCGTGCATGTAGCGAATTTCGCCCGAGGCCTTGTTGTCGCCCATCACCACCACGTCTTGCTTCACGAGGCTCTTGCGGAAAGCCGTGGTCTGGCCCATGAAGCCTTTGATGGTTTTCTCGTGGTCCTGGGTGAGCATGGTGGGCACCGGGTCGTACTTGGCCGAGAAGGTGAAGAGCTGGAAATAGTCGTTGTCTTCGTACACGCCGCGCTCCTGGGGCTGCATGTCGATGTCGGAAAACTCATACTGGTACGGGTCGCGCACGATGCGGAAGTCCTTGAAAGCCAGCGTGCGGTTGAAGTTGAGCTTGGACTGGGCAGTCGGGTCGGCGGGGTCGCCGTCGTACATGCTTTCCACCATGTCCAGGCCCAGGCCCGCCAGCGCGATGTCGTAGGTGTCGGTGGCCGAGCACATGGCAAACTGGAAGCCGCCGCCCGCAATAAACTCCTGCATCTTCACTACCACGGCCGCCTTCATCTGGGAGGTTTTGGTGAAGCCGTGCCGCTTGGCGGCGGCTTCAGCGTCGCGGATCTGCTGCTGGTACCAGGGCCGGCCGCGGTACATGGCGTAGAACTTGCCGTTTTGGCCCGTGAAGTCTTCGTGGTGCAGGTGCAGCCAGTCGTACTTGGGCAGCTTGCCGTCGAGCACCTCGTCGTCGTACACCTCATCGTAGGGAATTTCGGCGTACTTGAGCACCATCGTCACGGCATCATCCCAGGGCTGCTTGCCTTTGGGCGTGTACACCGCGATTTTAGGTACCTTTTCCAGCTTCATCACGTCCATGTTGGCGTTGGGGTCGGCTATTTCCGAGAGGATGCTGTTGTACTGCGCCGCCGAAATCACCTGGTAGGTGACGCCCCGCACGGCCAGCTCGTTTTCCACGCCCGGCGCCACCTCGCAGGCAAAGGCGCCACCCCGGTAGTTGAGCAGCCATTCCACCTCTACCTGCTTGCTGAGCAGCCAGTACGCGATACCGTAAGCCTTGAGGTGTTCCTTCTGGGTGTTGTCCATCGGGATGAAGATCTGGTTGGCCCAGGCCCCGAGCGGGGCCAGCAGCCACGCCAAGAGCAGCAGGAGGGAAGAGCGTTTGAAAAGCATGGCAAAAGGGTTCATCATGTTGCGCTTGCGAAGGACCTCAACCAAGTTTAATCCAGGGTTTCGGACCAGATAGGTTGAGTACTAACGCGGGAAAGAGGCGTTTCGCTGCTTCGGGGCCGCAGAAAAGAAAAGGACCAGCCGGCGCCACGTTAAAGGTAGCAAGTAGTTGGTAATAGGAGTAGGACTTACGCACTCAAGGCAGGACTACTTTCTCGCAGTGTTACGCAGTGTTGGGGGGGGGGGGGGGGGGGGGGGGGGGGGGGGGGAAAATGGAAAAAACAAAAAAAAAAAAAAAAAAAAAAAAAACGAAACAAAGAGAAGAAAA
>NZ_JBTYZO010000006.1:0-63572 GCF_057808495.1 Hymenobacter sp. M1-2 | reverse complement strand
TTTTTTTTTTTGTTGGGGTGGGGAGTTTTGGACTTCTTGTCTTGCTTTTTCCCTTCCACACCCCCCCCCCCCCCCCCCCCCCAACACTGCGTGAAACGATGTCTGACAGTCAGGAACGGCACCTGTTTGCCTTGCAGCCCACCACTTAAAACGCGCCCGGATTCTGCCCCAAACGCGCTACCTTGCACTACCGGCCGTAACCTGCCCCGACTACGCTCCCTCGCCCCACCGTTATGCACTTGGTAGAAAACATCAAGGAAGCTTTCCGTTCCATTCAGAGCAACCTGCTGCGCACCATTCTCACGGCGCTCATCGTCAGCATCGGCATCATGGCCCTGGTTGGTATTCTCACGGCCATCGACGCCATGAAGTACTCGCTCAACCAGACCTTCGCCAGCCTCGGGGCCAATTCCTTCGAGATGAAGGCCAAAGGCTACACCAACCGATTCCGGCGCGGCGGGGTGCAGGGTCGCGTGTACCCGCCCATTAGTCTGTTGCAGGCCAAGAAATACAAGGAAGCCCTCGGCGACGAAGCCCAGGTCGGCATCTCGGCGTTTATCTCGGGCGCCACCGAAGTGAAGGGCAACGGCCAGAAAACCAACCCCAACATTCAGGTGGTGGCCGGCGACGAAAACTACCTCCAGATTCAGAGCTACAACCTCGGCACGGGCCGCGTCTTTTCGCCCCTGGAGCTGGATAACGGTACCAACGTGGCCGTCATCGGCGCCGAAGTCAAGGACAAGCTTTACCCCTCGGAAAGTGCCGTGGGCCAGTACGTGTACCTGCTGGGCCGGCGCTTTCTGATCGTGGGCGTGCTGGAAAAAAGCGGCAGCACCGGCCAGGGCGGCGGCGCCGACCGCCTCGTGCTCATCCCGCTGGAAACCGGCAACCAACTGCCCCGGCAGCGCGCCCTCACCTTCGACGTGAAAACGGCTACCACCAACCCCAACGAGCTCAACTACCTCACCGGCCAAGCCACCGGCGTCATGCGCGCTGTGCGCCACGACCCGTTGGGCCAGGAAGACAGCTTCGAAGTGGAGCGCTCCGACTCCATGGCCGCCAAGCTCGATGAGTTGTCGGGCGGCCTGAAAATGGGTGGGTTTCTGGTAGGTTTCATCACGCTGCTCGGCGCCAGCATCGCGCTCATGAACATCATGATGGTGTCCGTGACGGAGCGCACCCGCGAAATCGGGATTCGGAAGGCGCTGGGGGCTACCTCGCTCCAGATCCGGCAGCAGTTTCTCATCGAGGCCATCGTGATTTGCGTGCTCGGCGGGCTGCTCGGCATTCTGCTGGGCGTCGGCGGCGGCAACCTGCTCACGCTCTTTATGGAGCAAGGCGCCTTCATCGTGCCTTGGCTCTGGATGTCGATGGGCCTCATCATCTGCATCACCGTGGGCCTGGCTTCCGGGTACTACCCCGCCAGCAAAGCCGCCGCTCTGGACCCCATCGAGAGCCTGCGCTACGAGTAGCCTCACCCCCGGCCCTCTCCTAAGGGAGAGGGTGAGCCAGACGACATTGTAGCGCGGAAATCCGTTCCGTGACGAGCCAGAGGCGAGTTCCTACGCGGCTGGGCAGTAGCGCGAAGCTCCGGCTTCGCGCATCGTTGCTGATGGCTGCGCCGTAACAACGGCCTCGTGCAACGATGCGCGAAGCCGGAGCTTCGCGCTACACTCGTGCACAAGCCGCAGGCGTATTCCTACGCTACGCGGTAGCGCCAGTGAATGGAGCACTAGAAAGAACGTTATGCAACGCGGAGCATCTCGTGTGCCGATGCTAGAGTGGTAAGGTCAGGCAGGCGGTATCTTAATCGTAAACCACCATCAGCATACTAGCAGGTTAGTCGTTGTTCAAGGCGTAGAATGCTTGCGTGAGAATTGTACTATACTCATTGAGCTGCTTGAAAAGGCAGTTTTTGAAGCGCATGGGGCCTTCGAGGTGCTGTATAGGCTCTTTTAAGTACCGTTAGCAGCTTCTGAAGAACAGTTAGATGCCTTTTCGAAGCGGTGAGTAGGATTTTGAAAGGTGGTACTAGGATTTTGAATTGTTGTTACGGCTTCTGAAAGACCGTGAGATGCCTTTGCGAGACCGTGAGTTGGCTTTGCATGATCGTGAGATGCCTTTGCAGAACTGCAAGTAGGATTTGTTCTGGGCGAAGATGCCTTTGCAGAGTCGTTAGTTTCTTTTGCGAAGTGGTGTGCAGTAGTTGCGGGGCGGTAAGTAGCCCGGACATAGTTGGCAAGTAGCGTAGATAGCTCCACACCAAGACGGATGATATTGCCCGCCACCATATACCGCTGCACACACGCAGCCCGAGGATACCAACCAACTCAGCGCACAGTGCAGCGCTGCGTAGCCCCAGGCTTCAGCCCGGGGGAAACGGGTATAATATCCCCAGGCTGAAGCCCAGGCTACAGAGCGAGCCGCCCGCCGGCCCGAGAACTGCGCCAATAGAAATGCCGCTTCACTGCCCCAGATAAGGCCGCAGCAGCTCATAGGCCCGCATGGCGCGCCGCGTATCCCCGACTTGCTGCGCCGCCAGGTAAAGCTGCTGGGCCGTGCCGAGTTGCTGGCTCAGTTCTCGGTCGAACAAGGTGTTGGGGGTCTTGCCGTAGTAGAGTAGGGCGCGCTGGGTCCGGTCCAGCAAAGTGTCCAGGAGCTGCGTGGCGCGCTGTTGCTCCCCGCCGGCTACCAGCGCTGGCACCAGCTGGGCCGTGTACAAGTCGTAGGGAATGGCTTTATCGGGCACCACGGCCAGGCATTTGTCGGCTATTTCCTTGGCCTTGACGGAGTCGCCAGCGGCGAGGTAGGCCGACGCCAGCCGGGCAAACTTCTGGCGGTAGTTGGCCGGGAACATCAGGCTGGTTTCGTCGTGGAAGAGGGTGCCGTTGTCCAGGCCCCGGTAGTGAAACTGCTCCATCATCTTTTGGTAGTGGGTGTTTTTGGCCACGTAGCCGGTTTCCCCGCGCGGGTCATAGTCCGGGTCCTTGAGCGGCAGCACCCGCCAGGCCAAGCCTTCAAGCTGGAAATAAGGCTCCAGGCCCAGATGATCTTCCGGCAGCGCCACGCTGGTAGCAATGTAGATCGGGCGCTTCCACTGGTTGTTGGCCAGAATATCAAGCAGCACCAGGGCCTTCTTCTCAATGGCTCCCTTGCCCACGTTGAATTCCATCTTGGAAACGAGGTGGTGCTGCCGCTCCGCCGGAATAATGCCCAGCCGCTTCACCGCCGCCGTATCCACGGGCAGGTAAAACTTTGGCGACGGGAAGGAAAGCAGCGTGCCCGTTCCGTCGCCGTAGCTGACCTTCAGCAAGTCGCTGTCCTGGTTCACTAACTTGATGAAGTCGTTGAGGTTGACTTCCGACACGCCGGGGTTCTCTACGTAGGGCAGGTAATCGTTGGTGCCCTGGATGTAGCGGTCATCAGTTAGGGTGATAGGCAGCGGCTGCGACTTGTAGGAACGGTCTTTCATCTGCCGCACGTACCAGTCGGTATTCAGGTAGCTGAGCACGGCCACCCGCACGTCGGTACGTACGCCTTCCACTTCCTGCGCGTACCAGAGCGGAAACGTGTCGTTGTCGCCGTTTGTGAACAGAATGGCGTTGGGCGCGCAGGAGTTGAGCAGGTTTTTGGCGAAATCAATGGACGTGGAGCGCCCCGACCGGTCGTGGTCGTCCCAGCCCTGGGCTACCAGTATGCCCGGCACCACCAAGCCCAGCAGCGTAGCCAGGCCGGCCCGCCCGACATCCGCCCGCAGTACTTTCCGCAGCACTTCCGCCAGGGCCAGCACGCCCAGGCCTATCCAGATGGCGAAGGCGTAGGTGGCCCCGGTGAAGGTGTAGTCCCGCTCGCGCGGCTCTATGGGCGGCTGATTGAGGTACACTACAATGGCCACACCCGTGAACAGAAACAGCAGGGCCACTACCAGCGCGTTCTTCGGGTCGCGGCGGGTTTGGTAGACCAGGCCCAGTAAGCCGAGTAGTAGGGGCAGGGCCAGGAAGTTGTTGCGGGCTTTGCTGTCGGTGAAACGCTCGGGCACGCCGACGGTATCGGTGTTCCAGGGCCAAAGCACGCCCGCCTGCTGCACGTCGCTCTGCCGGCCTACGTAGTTCCACAGGAAGTAGCGCCAGAACATGTGCCCGATCTGGTAGCGCAGCAGAAACGTGAGATTCTGCCCCATCGTGGGTTTCACGCCCTCCTGGATATCCACCCACTGCTGATAGGCGGGCACCCGCTGGGCGGCGGTGCCGTCGGCGTAAATGCGGGGCAGGAGCATCTTGTCTTCCTCCTCATACACGAGTTCCTGCAGCCGCTCGGCCACCACGTACTGCTTGCCCTGGCGCACGTAGCGCGGGCCCGCGTCTACTTGTGCGGTAGGCCGCGCAAACACGTGCGGCCCGTAAAGCAAGGGCCGGGAGCCGTACTGCTCGCGTTTGAGGTAGCGCACGAAACTCAGCACCTCACTAGGCGCATTCTGGTTGATGGTGGGCCGGTACGAGCTGCGAATCGGCACGATGAGGTAAGACGAGTAGCCAATCAGAATGAACGTGAAGCAAAGCAGGCCCGTGTTGAGCAGCCGCGAGCCCCGCCGGTACGACTGCCGAAACCCGGCGTACAGCAAGCCCAGCACCAGTCCCACAAAAAAGACGACCCCGGAGTTGAAGGGCAGCCCGAACGTATTGACCAGCAATACCTCGAAGTGGCCCGCCAGCGAAGGCAACCCCGGAATAACGCCCACCAGAATAGTGCCTACCAGCCCGCTGCTCACCAGCAACGCCACTACCACGCCCCAGCGCGTAGGCGTGGCCTGTCGCCGGAAATAGTACAGCAGGCCCAGCGCCGGAATAGCCACCAGATTCAGCAGATGCACCCCAATGCTCAGCCCGATGACGTAGGCCAGCAGCACCAGCCATTTGTCGCTGTCGGCCTCGTCGGCGCGGTTTTCCCACTTTAGCATCAGCCACACCACGGTGGCCGTGCACAGGGCCGAGAGAGCGTACACTTCGGCTTCTTCGGCATTAAACCAGAACGAATCGGAGAAAGCAAACGCCAGGGCGCCCACCACTCCGGCACCCAGGATGAGCAGCGTTTGCCCACGGGTAGGAAGGTCGGGTTGGGCGGAGCCGCCAGCGTCGCGCAGCACCAGCTTGCGGGCGAGCAGGGTGATGCTCCAAAACAGAAACAGGACCGCGAAAGCACTGCTCAGCGCCGACAGTGCATTGATGAGCGGGGCCACTTTGCTCGCGTCGCCGAAGCTGAGCAGCGAGAACAGCCGGCCGAGCAGCAGGAACAGCGGAGCGCCGGGCGGGTGCGGCACGAGCAGCTTGTAGGCACAGGCAATGAACTCGCCACAGTCCCAGAACGAGGCCGTGGGTTCCAGCGTGAGCAGATACACCCCGGCGACGAGGGCAAACACCACCCAGCCCACTACATCATTAAAACGGTGAAAAGAACGCATAGAAAATGGCGGAAACGATACCATGCCAGCGCCGCTACTTTGGGGCGCTGCCACGTCGGCAAAGGACCACCATCGGGGTGTAAACGATTGTTATTTTGTGTTAATGATTGTTAACGGCTTGGTTGACCGCGGCAAGCCCCCGTACCTTCGACGGACTACCGCTTAGTAGCCCTCGCACCCCATGAAAAGCCGCCTTCGTATCATCTTCTGGCTGATGAGCCTGTGCATGCTAGGCATCAACGGCTTCCAGGCGTACTGGCTCTACACCACCTACCAGCTCACCGAAACCCAGTTCGCCCGCACCGCCCACGAGGCGCTGCTGGCCGTGTTGCAGCAACAGCAAACCGCCCAGCTGCAAGCCCTGCTCCAACCCACCAAGCCCGGACAGGCCTACGGGCACGTGGCTCTGCCCATGCAGCAGTTTGATGAAGAAGGCCGCACCGAGCTACGGCAGCTGCTGCGCGCAGGAAGCCGCTACCCCGCCAACAGCCGCGCCGCCCGCCGCCAGGAAGACAGTGTAGCGCAGGCCTGGGCCGACTTTCTTCTGCGCAACGCGAGTGCGCCGCCTACGCTCAACCTAGCGCACCTGGCCACGGCCTACCAAGCCGAGCTGCGGCAGCGCGGCGTCGAGGCCGCCTTCCTCTTCGATACCGTCGCCACGGCCGCCGGCCAGCGCCAGCCGTCGGTACTGCCAGCGGGTTATTCCGTACACACGCCGCCGGTGGCCCTGCCGGCCTTACCCAAGGTGGCGGTTCGGGCCTCATTCCGGCCGCCCTTGCCCTACGCGCTGCGCCAAATGGGCGGGTTGCTGGCCGGCTCCCTAGGCTTGCTGGTTCTGACGTCGGCCTGCTTCGGGTTGATGCTGTCCACGATTTTGCGGCAAAAGAAACTCTCCGAAATCCGGGAAGACTTCGTCAACAACATGACCCACGAGCTGAAGACGCCCCTGGCCACGGTGGCGGCGGCGGTGGAAGCCTTGCAGCACTTCGGGGCCTTGCAGAACCCGGAGAAAACGCAAACCTACCTCGCTATTTCGCAGCACGAGCTCCAACGCCTCTCGGGACTGGTCGACCACGTGTTGCACATGGCCGTGGCTGAGCGCCAGCCCCTGCGCCTCCAACCCGAAACCGTGCAACCCGCCGAACTCATTGCCGAACTCGTGCAGCAACACCAACTCACCACCGCCAAAGCCGTGCGTTTTGCCGTCGACGTAGCCCCCGCCGCCATTCACTGCGACCGGCTGCACCTGCGCAACGTCATCAGCAACCTGATCGACAACGCCATCAAATACTCCCGCGACCAGGTAACCATCACCATCCAGGGCCAGCCCGAAACCGTAGGCTGGCGCCTAACCGTAACCGACGACGGTATCGGAATTCCGAAAGGCTACCTGCCCGCCGTATTCGACCGTTTCTTCCGGGTGCCAACCGGCAACCTGCATCCCATCAAAGGCTTCGGGTTAGGTCTTTATTACGTCCGCCAAGTAATAGAGCGCCACGGCGGCCAGCTGCAAGTACAAAGCGAACCAGGCAGCGGCAGCGCCTTTTCCTTCTGGCTTCCGTGAATAGTAGTGAGACGTGCGTATTGAGTAGTTAGATTACCAAGGCGCCTATGGTCCTTGGATATTGGTCTTGTACTCACTACTAAATACCAACTACTGAATACTGAACTGCTACACATGCCCACTGTTCTGCTCATCGAAGATGAAGCGTCCCTGGCTTTAATCATCAAAGACAGCCTGGAAACGCGCGGCTTCACGGTGCGGCACGCCGCCGATGGCGAACAGGGCCTGCACCTATTCCGGCAGCAAACGCCCGATGTCGTAGTGGCCGACATCATGCTGCCCCGGCTCGATGGGTTCTCCTTCGGCGAGCAGCTGCGGCGCGAAAATCAGACCGTTCCGCTCATCTTCCTCACGGCCCGCTCCCAGCCCGCCGATGTGGTGCGTGGCTTCGAGCTAGGTGGCAACGACTACCTCAAAAAGCCCTTCAGCATGGACGAGCTGGTGGTGCGCATCCAAGCGCAGCTCAATCGCGCCATCGTGCCCGCCAAGTCGAATCCGCAGGAACCACTCAGAATAGGTCGCTACGTATTCGCCTACACCCAGCAGAAACTCCGCCTCGACGAAACCGAAATTCAGCTCACCAACCGCGAGGCGGAATTACTCAAACGCCTCTACGACCACCGCAACCAAGTCCTGGAGCGCTCCACCGTGCTGCTGGATCTGTGGGGCCAGGATCATTTCTTCAACGGCCGCAGCCTGGATGTATTCGTCACCCGCTTGCGCCGCTACCTGCGCGCCGACCCGCAGGTGCAAATTCTAAATGTGCGCAGTATCGGCTACAAGCTGATTTTCTGAAGTTAGCGGGGTAGGGGAAGGGCTGTTCATCGGTGTACTTCATTACGAAAGTCTACGGTTAGTACCCGCAACCAATAGCGCCGGCGCCAAGACGCGTGTTGGCATCTGGTAGTTGAACAAGGTTGCAGCAGGTCTTACCAACCGTAGCGGCAACGAGAAGATGATACGCGTCTCATCGACTGCCCGCGCCATTGGCTAAATAAGCCAGACAACTACTGAGACAAGCGTAGTATTCTCTGAGTTGAAAAGTCTTCTAGCAATTTGATTCTTTCAGTGGTGGTAACAGGAAAGCAGCAGCAAGTGCTGTGTTTGCTCATTTGTTGATATTGATATTTTACGGTGTACATTTGGCGTCTTAATTTCAGGGCTTAAAACATTTGAGTACATGACAAACGCACAGACAGTAGGGCAGAGATTCATGCAGTTGATTTCTCATTTGGGTATTTCTAAAAATGCCTTTGCTGCATCTTTAGATAAGACGGCTACTGTAATACAACATTTAGTTGATGAGCGTAATAAGCCCGGTTTTGACCTTTTATGTAAAGTTTTTGAAGTTTACCCAAATGTGTCAAAGGAGTGGTTGATGCAGGGCAAAGGCTCTATGCTGATGAATGAATCCAATGTCCCCGAAGCACCCCAAGTCGCTAAGCAGCCAATTGTCACGGAAGAAACTCCGAACATCAGTCTGCAACCAGCCGCTCGACTTCGCAACGAAACTCATACTGCCCCGGCAGAAAATCTAGCCTCAGCCTCAGAACCTGCTCCAGTAGCTACCTCACCTACAACTACGGGACCAGCAGCTACCGCGCCCGTTAATCAATTTGCGTCAGTTGCGGTGCCCGTTGAAGCTCCGGCTGCGCCTCCTGCTCCCGTATCTGTCACGCCGGATACCAGCTGGCAAACGGCGCTGTACACGCAGCAGATGGCGCACCAATTGGCCATGGCCGAGCTGCGCAACCAGCACTTGCAGGAACAGCAGCGCCTCATGCAACAAATGCTGGACCTGATGCAGCGGAAGCTGTAGCACTTAGAAGCTGTTCGACTTATTAAAGAAATCCTGCTTGCTCAATCAAGAGCCGTTTCGGGCGGCGTGTCCACCGAGGCGGAATACGCCGCCTCGGTGGACACGCCGGATACTACCGTCAAAACGGCTCTAGAGACAGGTAGACGGATGGTAGTGGGGCGACGGACTGAAGTCCGTGCCACAACACAACGACCAGACACGTGCTTGTGGCACGGACTTCAGTCCGTCGCCCCACGACGTAGAGCGGGCTGACGTAGCTAAAAACCGTCCTGCTTGACGTGCAATGAAACCCACTTAGCTAACGCAAACGGCTTCTTAGCTTTTCCAAACAACCAAGCCCCGGAGGGGCGGCATATCGGTAGCATCACCGCAGCCAGGAAAAAGGTAAAGCCCCATCGGGGCGACACTAATCGTTAGACGGTTTGTGTCGCCCCGATGGGGCTTTTAATCAACTGTACAGTTCTTTCTACCGACATGCCGCCCCTCCGGGGCTTGGCTATATAGGTCGCAACGGGGCTAGCGGGGCTACATTAAGGCAGCTGCATAAGAGCATGTACAGCCTCGAAAACAAGTTGCCTTAGCTTATATGATCAAGCTAAGCTCTGAATTCTAAGCTCTCAATTCATAATGCTGCAACACTGCAATGCCTAGCTCTTCGGCTTCCATCAGGTTCTGCGGGTTCACCGCTACCAGGCGCAGGCGCTTCAATTCGCCTACCAGCAGCGGGTCGTACTTGGCCGTGACGCGGATGTAGTTGGGCGTGAAGCCTTCCATTTGCCCGTTTGTCACGTCATCCTCGAATAACACGGCGGTTTCCTGGCCCACGTGCTGCTCGTAGAAAAAGCGCTTCTTCTTTTCGGAGAGGCCGCGGAGCTGGGTGGTCCGGTCGTGGCGGTGACGGTCCTGCACCCGGCTGGGCAGCGTGGGCGCCAGCGTGTTTTCGCGCTCCGAGTACGGGAACACGTGCAGGTAGCTCACGTCCAGCTCGTTGAGGAACTGGTAGGTGGTGAGAAATTCCTCCTCCGTCTCGCCGGGGAAACCCACAATCACATCGACGCCGATGCAGGCGTGCGGCATCACCTCCTTGATAAGCGCCACCCGCTCCTGGTATAGCTCACGGCGGTAGCGGCGGCGCATGAGGCCCAGAATCTTGTTGGAACCCGATTGTAGCGGCATGTGGAAGTGCGGCATAAACCGCTTCGACTGCGCCACGAAGCGGATAATCTCGTCGGAAAGCAAGTTGGGCTCGCAGCTGCTGATGCGGAACCGTTCGATGCCTTCTACTTCGTCGAGGGCGCGTACTAGGTCGTAGAACGTTTCTTTGCGCTCCCGCTCGGGACCTTGCAGCCCGAAGTCGCCGAGGTTGACGCCCGTGAGTACGATTTCCTGGACGCCAGTTTCGGCCAGCTGCTGCACCCGCTCCACCACGCTTTGCACGGAATCGGAGCGGCTGTTGCCGCGGGCCAGCGGAATGGTGCAGAACGAGCAGGAATAGTCGCAGCCGTCCTGCACCTTGAGGAAAGTGCGGGTCCGGTCGCCGTAGGAGTGGGCGGTGTGAAACTCGGTGGCTTCGGAAATCGGCGAGGCAAAGACCTGGCCCGGCTGTCCGGCTTCCGGCTTCTGGAAGCCCGCCAGCGTTTCTACTAGCTGGAATTTCTCGGCGGCACCCAGCACGGCGTGCACACCCGGAATTTCGGCTATTTCCTGGGGTTTGAGCTGGGCATAACAACCCACGATGGCCACGAAAGCCTCCGGGTTATGCTTCAACGCCTCCTTCACCACCTTGCGGCACTTGCGGTCGGCATGGTCCGTGACCGAGCACGTGTTGATGACGTAGATGTCGGCCGCGTCTTCGAAGGTGGTTTTCACGAAGCCGTGCTCCTCAAACTGCCGCCCAATGGCGGAAGTCTCGGAGAAGTTGAGCTTGCAGCCCAGCGTATAAAAGGCAACTTTTCTCGTTTCCATAAGCAAGGCGGCAAAGATACGGCGAAGCCAGGGCTTGCTCACTATGCCGCAGACTATGAATGCGCTGCCCGGCGCACGTCCCGTACGTAGCGCGGAAATTCGTTCCGCGCACGGGCGAAGCGAGTAGCCGGAACCCCGCCAAATGGTGCGGTGCCGGGGCCGGCCGAAAGTTTGGTTAAAACTTAATCGGGCGAAATACGAGGGCCGCTTCCCATTCAAAACCCACAAATTCGGCCAAGTTGAAGCGGAGCGCCTCGCTCAGAAGCGGTTTGAGTTATACTCGTTACGAAATGGTTTGCGAGAACGGGGGTAGAGACGCGACCCTTCGCGTCTCGGCGGCCGCGCCGGTTGGCCTCGTGTGGGCCTCGTGCGGGCCTCGTTCAACGCCGAGACACGAAGGGTCGCGTCTCTACCGCAGGCGGCTTTTCGCATTTCACTCCATGACGAGTATAACTTCGGAACGTCCTGCTCATCCTGGCATCCGCTGGTCGAAGCATCTCAGCGCAAGTTGGCCGTTTCTTGCCTTCTATAAGGTAGCTGATGAAGGAATCTTGCCCACCCGGAGGAGCAGGACCTTTCGGACCCATTAGCAAGCACTGACCTGGCAGTTGGCCTTACCGGTTTTTATTGGCTCGCTCCAGGCCATTTTGAATGTTGCTGCCCTGGTTCACCGTTTCTACCAGGGCGGGTCCACTGATGGTGAACTGCTTGCCGTCAGGACTGATTTTAACGCTGATGTCTTTGACCGCCGGGCTGGCTACGACCGTGAAATGTGCTTCCCCGCTCTTGGGCGACCAATAGGGCGAACGCTCCCCGATGCGGTCCAGTACCTCATACGGATAACCCATCATCAATTCGTAGCCTTTCACGGTGCAATTGGCCGGGGCTTCCACCGTCAGGGAAAATTTCTGGCTGAGGGTGTTGATTATCTCGTCCATCTGGGGGCGGTTGTCCTTTTCTTCTTCCTTGCTGTTCCCCTGAAGGGCCTCCAAGTCGCCCAGGCCTTCGCGCTTGGCGTAGGCGGTCACGAAACGGCACCAGTAGCGCATGGCCCCGAAACCGCTTTGATTACTCGTATTGGCCGGGTCGCTGAACTTGGCCCAGCAGGCCGGCGACATCTTAAACGTAAAGCACTTCTCGATAATCTGACTGTAGAGGTAAGACTGCTCGGTAAACACCCGTTCGACCAGCTCGGCCTTGCCCGCTTTGTCGGCGGCGCTTTCCGTGGCGGTTGAGACAACCGTAGCAGCCGCTTTAGGGGTCGCCTGGGCCGAGGTAGGCTTTTTGATGGCTTGGGCGTAGGTGTGGGTAAGGCAGGCGGAGAAAGCCAAGCTAAGTACGAATCTTTTCATGGGGAGGGAGGAGTTATGAGAGTGAGTGTGGCTTAAAAGTAATACAATGTGGGCCGGACAGTTGCCTGGGGTGGCCCAATTATGCTGGACAATTTAGGGGGTTAAGTTGAAGAAGCTGTTGATGAGTGGAATTGGGTGTCTGAAAGTCAATGCTGGAGTGCAAGCACTCGTGAGTGTAGCAGTCAAAATAGGCGGCGAGGCTGGCCTGCGCGTCGGTTAAGTCGGCAAAAACGGGTCGCTCGCGGCCTTCAAGCAGTACTTCCATTGTCAGGCGCTGCCAATACCTGCGCCATTGAGGTATCGACAACTACCGTCACCGAGAAGCGGCGGTAAACAAATTGCCCGATTGAGTTTCGCCGAGCCCAGTAGCGCGCAGCACCGGCTTCGCGTATCGTTGAACGATAATCGTTGTAGTGGCGCGAGAGTCAGCAACGATGCGCGAAGCGGGAGCTTCGCGCTACATGCACGCACAGGCAAAGCGAGCTATTTGCTCCGCTCGTGTGCAGCCCCGGAAGTGTCTGCTTGAATAAGTAAAGTGCGTGCTCGTAAGCGGTGAGCTTATGGTGGTGGGCAGTATAGGCTTTGTGGCTGGCCTTAGCGGCTCGTTGGACGGCAATACGTACTCTAACTGCCTGAAACGTGGGGTAGCGACAGGCGCTGCTTCACCAGTTCTATGAGCTTCGGGAGGTCGGCTTGATTGAGTTCCGTGGGCGTGAGGAAGGATTGCCAGTCGCCGCCGGAGTTGCGGATGAAAGCGGCGGGGAGGGGCTGCGAGGCTAGTTCCGGGTGCTGGGCGCGCAGCTCGTCGCGGTGCAGGAAGGTGGGCTGGATGGGTAGGGTTTGCAGAAACGCCTTCCACTCCGGCCGCATGGCAGTGGCGCCGTAGGTGAGGGCGCACAACGAGCACGCATACGTAGCCGGGGAGAGTGTTTTGTGGAGCGTATCGAGCAGGCCGTTCAGCAGCCCCGCGTTGGCGTTGTACACGAAAAGAAGTTCTGGCATGGTGTGGCGGCGCTTATTTAGCCAAATAATCGGCGAAGCTCAGCTGCTCGTAGGCTTGCCCTTGTCGCAGCTGCTCTTTGAATACGCCCGGACTGCGGCTGGTTTCCGCGCGCGAAACGTTGTCGAAGGTAAGGAAGCCGGCGGGCGTCACGAAGCCAAACCCGTCGTTGTAGCAGTAGAAGGCCGACGGTTGCTGCACGGGCCGGAGCAGGTCGCGGCTCCAGCGGTAGGCGGTGGCAGGCAGTTGAAGCTGGGCTAGTAGGGTCGCGGCCACGTCGGTTTGGGAGCCTACGCCGCTTACTGTGCGGCCCCGCGCTTCGGGGCGCAGGGCGCCGCCGGCCAGCAGCAGCGGAATCCGAAATTTAGCTGGCACGTCGTACGGGTCGTTGCCGGGCAGATGGTGGCCGTGGTCGGCTACGAGTACCAGTAGCGTGTTGGCGTACCAGGGCTGCTGCCGGGCTTCGCGCAGAAAGCGGCCCAGCGCCCAATCGGTATAATAGACGGAATTGCGAAACAGCGCCGTCTCGCTGGAACCCCGAAACTTGGGCCGAATCGGAATCTCAAAGGGCTCGTGGCTGCTCAGCGTGAAAGCCGTGGCAAAAAACGGCTGCCGTTGCGTGCGTAGGTCGGTGAGTATTCGGTCGAAGAGCACGTGGTCGTGGGCGCCCCACTTCGAGTTTTGCTGACTGGTCGGGAAGTCGCTGCGCTCCGTAAAGGCGTCGTAGCCGGCCGTGGTGAGGTAGCTCTTCATGTTGGCGAAGGCCAACTCGCCGCCGTAGTAGTAGTGGGAACTGTAGCCCGCCTGCTCAAACGACTGGCACAAGTGCGCCAGCCGCTCTGTTTTGCGCGGCGACTTAATAATGCCGCCCGACGTTGGCTGGCTGGGGTAGCCGGAAAGCAGCGCCACCAGGCCCTTTTGGCTTCGGTCGCCGGCCGCGTAGATGTTGTTGAACAGCACGCCGGTGCGAGCCAGGCTGTCGAGGTTGGGCGTGACGCCTTGCTCGCCGCCCACCGAACCCACCAGCTTGGCCGTGTAGCTTTCCAGGATGATGAAGAGCACGTTGGGCCGCGCCGTGCGCAGCAGGTGAGTAGCAGCGGTATCGGCGGGCGTGTCGGTGTAGGTATACATCGGGCGCACGAGGCGCTGGCTGGTGCTGTCGGGCAGGAAGTGGTAGCGGCTGGGGTCGGTTTCGCGCAGGGTCAGGGAGTTGACCACGTTCCAGGGCACATTGACGGCGGCATGATTGGCAAACGGCTCCCGCGCGAAATACACGTCGCTCTGGTTGACTGGAATCTGTTGTACGCCGCCGCGCAAGGGCACTATCAGCAGCAAGGCGTACAAGAAACTCACGAAAACCGCCCGCAGCCGCCCGAAACCAGCCGGTATGGGAGGCAAATTGCCGACCACCTTATTATATAGGAGCCAGCCCAGCACTGCCAGCCCCAGAAAGGCACCCGTCAGGAGCAGGAGCGGGGCGCTGCTCGCCGAAGCCACCATTTCGCCCGGCGAGTTGAGGTATTGTAGCGGCGTAGCATCGAGCCGGAAGCCCCAGGCGCGGTACAGCTCCAAGTCGGCCGAACTCATGAGTGCGAGCAACACGCAGACGATGGCCGTGTAGAGCCGAATAAGCCAGCCGGTGGGAAAACGCCGCCCCAGCAAGCTGCCGACCAGCAGCAGCACGAACGGCAGCAGACTTAAATAGGCCGCCGCCGAAGCATCCAGCCGCAGACCGTAGCCAAAGATGCCAGCAATGGTACTAGCCGATAGCGTTGCCGTTTTGCTGGCGTGGTAGAGCAGGAAAAGAGCCTTGGCTCCCAGAAAGAAAATCAGCCAAAACAGAAAGTAGCGCGGCTGGAACGCGAAGCGGTTTCTCACGCCTGCAAAGGTAAGCGCGGTTAAGCCTGTAGGTATTGGCCGGGAGCGTCTGAATCAGGATTTTGTTCTCAGGTCGTCATTCGGCCGTTGCCCGCATTCCCCCGCCGCTACTTACTCCCAGGTACATAACACCGTCTGGCATAACGAAATCTCAAATCCCAGACATTCTATGCAAGTGAATGCGTGTTAATCTTTGTGAAAACCTAAAAAAATACCACAGAAAAAAGGAGAAGGTGTGTTAAAAACTTACGTTTTTGAAAAAAATAACACATTTTTCCTAGCTCGCCATATCTTTTTTCTCCCTCAACACTGCCCACTCTGGCGCGAGCTAGGCTAAAATTTTGGGTTAAGGTCAGCGGAGACAGGTGCGAGCATTTGTCTAGCGACGAGCAGAACAAGCGAGTAGGCTAAGGGCTACAGACTCTAGCGCCCCCCTCCCGGACGACGAACCAAGCCCCAGCGGGGCGGCATATCGGTAGTCATCGTGCCTCACCAACTTTCCTGAGCCCTATAGGGGCGGCACCTAGTAGCGCGCGTGTCGCCCCTATGGGGGCTGTAGCCACCTTTCTGGTCATTCTTGCTACCGATATGCCGCCCCGCTGGGGCTTGGTTCGTCGCGCCGGGCTGAGCTAACAAGTCGGCGCTGTACCATCCAGGCTCTATACCCCAATTACTAGTGAGTACTGACTAACTCATGAGGAATAGTGGTGAGTGTATCGCAATAGGTACTTGTTATCAGTTGTAAGCTAAAAAAACAAAAGTGTCTGCTTTTTGAGAGGGGTAGTTTGTGAAAAGCATGTCTATGAAAAAATAATAGCCTTAACTCTGAGGGGGTGTTTGGAAAAACAAGAAATCAAGCCAACCTTTGTCACCATCAAACCGAACTAACCAAAATTCCCCGCTCACTCCTTCATGGCAATTCTGCGCTTTAAAGCACTTGAACTGGTTGATCAGCGTCAGCCGCTAACCGTACTCAGCAACGGCGAGCGTCGCTCCGACAGCTTCGGCAAAAACGTCTTCAACCTGGAGGCAATGCGGGCTACCATGCCCGGCGAGTATTTCAAGAAGCTCCAGTCGGCCATCAAGCAGGGGACGCCCGTGGAGCGCAGCGTAGCCGATGCCGTAGCCTCGGCCATGAAAACCTGGGCTATGGCCAAGGGCGCCACGCACTACACGCACTGGTTCCAGCCCCTAACCGGCGCCACAGCCGAGAAGCACGATTCCTTCTTCGACCTGAACTCGGATGGTCGTCCGATTGAGAATTTCAAGGGTTCGGCGCTGGTGCAGCAGGAGCCCGATGCGTCGTCGTTCCCGAACGGCGGCATCCGCAACACCTTCGAGGCCCGCGGCTACACCGCCTGGGACCCCACTTCGCCCGCTTTCATCATCGAAACCGCCGGGGCCAAAACCCTCTGCATCCCCACGATTTTCGTGGCCTACACCGGCGAGGCGCTCGACTACAAAGCCCCACTGCTCAAGTCGCTGGCTGCGCTGGAAAAGGCTGCCGTCGATGTCTGCCAGTACTTCGATAAGGACGTGAACCGCGTGCACACCACGCTGGGCATCGAGCAGGAGTATTTCCTGGTTGATAAAGCCCTGTACGCTGCCCGCCCCGACCTAGTGATGACCGGACGCACGCTGTTTGGCCACTCCCCAGCCAAAGGCCAGCAGCTTGAAGACCACTATTTCGGCTCCATTCCGGCCCGCGTCCATGCCTACATGCTGGAATTCGAGGAAGAAGCTAACCGCCTCGGCATCCCGCTGCGCACCCGCCACAATGAAGTAGCCCCGCACCAGTTCGAGTGCGCGCCCACCTTCGAAGACGCCAACCTGGCCGTCGACCACAACCAGCTCCTGATGGACATCATGGAGCGCGTGGCCGACAAGCACAACTTCAAAGTGCTGCTGCACGAGAAGCCGTTTGCCGGCGTCAATGGCTCGGGCAAGCACAACAACTGGGCCATGAGCACCGATACGGGCGTGAACCTGCTCGCTCCCGGCCGCCGGCCCAAGGAGAACCTGCAATTCCTGGCTTTCTTCATCACCACGATCAAAGCCGTGCACCGCTACGGCGATCTGCTGCGCGCCAGCATTGCCTCGGCGTCCAACGACCACCGCCTCGGCGCCAACGAAGCCCCGCCGGCCATCATGTCGGTATTTGTGGGCTCGATGCTGGATTCGGTGCTCGATGAATTGGAGCGCACCGCCAAAGTGCCGCTCGACAAAGGCGACAACATCTACCTCAAGCTCGGCATCGATAAGATTCCGGCCATCCTACTCGACAACACGGACCGTAACCGCACCTCGCCCTTCGCCTTTACCGGCAACAAGTTCGAGCTGCGCGCCGTGGGCTCGTCGGCCAACTGCTCGTCGGCCATGACCACGCTCAACGCCATCGTTGCCGAGCAGCTCATCGACTTCAAAACCAAGGTCGACCAACTCATCGAGGAAGGCAAGAAGAAGGAAGTGGCCATCGTGGAGGTGTTGCGCGAGTACGTCATCAGCTCCAAGAACATCCGCTTCGAGGGCAACGGTTACTCCAACGAATGGAAGGAAGAGGCCACCCGGCGCGGCCTGGCCAACGTGCCCACTACGCCCCAGGCGCTGGATGCCATGGTGACCGAAGATGCCGCCTCGCTGTTTGAGCGCCACCTCATTTTCTCGCACGTGGAGCTGCACGCCCGCCACGA
Source organism: Hymenobacter sp. M1-2 (assembly GCF_057808495.1). Lineage (NCBI taxonomy): Bacteria > Pseudomonadati > Bacteroidota > Cytophagia > Cytophagales > Hymenobacteraceae > Hymenobacter > Hymenobacter sp. M1-2. The sequence goes on along the minus strand of NZ_JBTYZO010000006.1, from coordinate 45,846 downwards.
GATTCTGCTGGAGGACTACATGAAGAAGATTCAGATTGAAAGCCGCGTGATGGGTGATCTAGCCATCAACCACATCATCCCAACGGCGGTAGCCTACCAAACCAAGCTGGTAAACAACGTCCGCGGCCTGCGCGAGCTTGGCCTCGACGACGAGAACACGCAGGTGACGGTAGATACTATCAAAGCCATTTCGCGCCACATCAGCATCATCAAGACGCAAGTAGATGAGATGATTGAGGCCCGCAAGGTGGCCAACAAGATTGACGATACGCGCGAGCGGGCCGTGGCCTACTGCGACACCGTCAAAGTACATTTCGACCCCATCCGCCGCTCCGCCGATAAGCTGGAGCTGATGGTGGCCGATGAGGACTGGCCGCTGGTGAAGTACCGCGAACTATTGTTCCGGCACTAAGCTATCGGACAGAATCGAGCCCGGAGTTGGGTGGGAATTTTTCTCCGCGCTTGATTTCAGAAAGGCCGTTTCCATGGGGGGAACGGTTTTTTTGTGTTTATACCTCTGTTCTTATTATGATGCGCATTGGCAGGATACCCCCTTTCTAAATCTTTAGGCGGCTATTCAGAAAGCTCGTTAAAATCTTCACTACAAACTATGCCGCCTCATCAGGAGAAATACAAGTGCCATGCTGTTACCTTGCGGCTGTTTGTGGCTCTGCTGTCAAAATTCATTTTACTATGTACCATTTTGTACGAATCGTTCTGCTAACCATATCCTTGTTGACTACTTCGGCTCCGGCTTGGGCCCAGACTGCTTGGCAGTGGGTTGGAGCGGCTGCCGGTGCCGACGGCACCAACGCTCAGGTTGCGGTGGACGGCTTAGGAAACACCTACGTGGCCGGCAACTTTAGTGGCACCTTAACCCTAGGGTCTTTTACGCTCACCAGCACTGGGGGTACCGACATTTTTGTGGCCCGGCTCAACGCTGCTGGTCAGTGGACGCAGGCGGTGCAGGCTGGCGGCACTGGTGCTGATTACGCTTTTGGTCTAACGGTGGATGGGGCCGGTAACCCAATAGTCTGCGGGTACTTTGCTAATACGGCTGCGTTCGGCACAACTACCCTTGCTAGTGCTGGGCGGGCCGATGCGTTCGTGGCCCGGCTTGTAGCGGGACAGTGGACGCAGGCGGTACGAGCTGGGGGGCCGGAAGACGACTATGCCCAGAGCTTGGCAGTGGACGCCGCCGGGCGCGTGGCTGTGGTTGGCACGTTTAGTGGCACGGCAACCTTTGGCCCTACAGTGCTAAGCAGCGCCGGAACTGCCGACGTGTATGTGGCGTGGCTCAGCCCATCGGGCGTTTGGACGCAGGCTGTGCGCGGCGGTGGCGCGGCGTTCGATTCCGCTTCATCCTTGGTCCTAGATGCAGCCGGCACCGTGACCGTGGCCGGGTATTTTTTCAGTAACAACGCCGCGTTTGGCTCGATCTCGCTGCCTAACTTCGGCGGGGCAGACGTATTCGTGGCCCGATTGAACGCCAGCGGCGCGTGGGTGCAAGCTGCGCGGGCGGGAGGAAGTGGCAGCGAGTACGGCCGACAAGTAGCCGTGAACACGGCTGGGCAGTCAACGGTCATCGGGGATTTTAGCGCCCCTACCCAGTTTGGCACCACTGCATTGCAGCCGGCTGGGCTCGCGGACGTGTTTGTGGCCCGGCTTAGCCCGACCGGCATCTGGACCCAGGCCGTGCGCGCCGGAGGCTCGGAACTAGACGTACCAGACGGGTTGGCGGTTGACGGCAGCGGTAACGCGATTATCACGGGTCTGTTCAACGGCACAGCTGGCTTTGGCGCAATTACCCTGACGAGCAGCGGCGGGCGGGACATCTTCGTAGCTACGTTGAGTCCGGCCGGCACATGGATGCAAGCGGTGCGGGCGGGCGGACCAGGCGATGACTATGGAGGAGATGTAGTAGTAGGACCCGACGGCGCGGCTACGGTAGGGGGCCTGTATGCGGCTGGCGCTACCTTCGGGCCGCTGACCTTGCCGGCGAACAGCAGCGGCGCATTCGCGGCCCGCTTGACTGGCCTTCCTTTAGCGCGCACGGCGGCCAACAGCAGACCCGCGTTTCTCTTAGCGCCAAACCCTGCGACCACGCACGTCCAAGTAAATTGGACGGGCCGCGCCATTGGAGCGGACGTCATACAGGTATTGGACAACTTGGGACGCACTGTGCGACAACTACCTACGTTAGGTCCAACAGGTAGTGTTCAAGTAGACCTCCAAGGCCTGTCGGCCGGTTCGTACACCGTGCGTTACGGTACTACGGCAGCTCGCTTGCTAATAGAGTAATAGTCAACAGAACTCATTGAGCAAATCTGCCCGCTTCCGACTGAGCGATTGAGTATATGAGAAGTTAAGGAGACTATCGTTCCACTACAACCTACTGGTCCTCCAAATTGCGCGTCAAGTAGCGCGTAATCAAACCACCCAGAAATCCTGAGCCGGCCAACTGGAATAGGCGGTCGATGAAGCCTAGCTGTTCTTTGTTGAGCCAGAACTGCTCCGGGGGTAGAAAAATGTGACAGGAGCGCACGATGATGGCTACCAGCAGAATAAAACCCGCCGCAACCAGCAGCACCAGCAACACCCAATGGAGGAGGTTGCGGGCCTGCTGGTCGCGGCGGTGTTTGCCTTTGCGTTTGTCTTCCTCAAACCAATCCTTTTCCTGCTCAGCCGCTTTCAGGGCGCCGCGGCGGGTTGGCCGCTTTTCGGCCTGAATAGCGCTGAGGTCGGGTTTAGGAGCTGATTCAGACGGCGTTGTCACTTGCTAATACCTGTTTATAGTGAGATTGAATAGCATCGTTGGCAATAAGTACGGCGCGGGTGTCTTTACCACCTTTATTGTGCCAAGTTTCAAACCAGGGCGTCTCTTCCTGATGCGTCAGGGCGGAGAGTTCCACAGCGGAATAGTCTTTATACTCGTCCCAAATTTTATCCAGAAAACTCGCCAGCTCGGGCGTGGTGATGGAGTAATAAACCATCTGTCCGTTGGCGCTGAGTGCGCCGGCCGGCTCCGTTACGGGGCTGCCGCCGTACTCTTTGAAGCTCGAATACACGGACGGAACCACGGGGCCATACTTCCAGGCCTGTACGCCTTCCGCTATCAGGGGCTCCCCGGTCAGGCCGAGGTACCAGCCGTGCGCTACGTAAACTAACTTGACTAATTTCATGGGCGTTACAGGAATACCTGAATCCAACGATTTCCTGACGAAATAATTGGCTACTGCAACTGCGTTTTCCATAGGTGTGTGCGTGGTGTGGTGGAGCTAAGTAGAGCGAAGATATTGTAAAACAAGCAGGTATATACGAACAATCCAGCTTTATGTAATCAGTATACTATTATAATACTCTGGCATGGGGCAAATACTTGGGTGCCAGCCGTTCAGCCCACTTTAAAATAATTTTCAAAAGCCGAATTTAAAAGCCCATATAGGCTTCGAGTTGACTCCATCACGATTCAACCGGGAATCTTTGTAAGCGGCCACCGGAGCAAAAACTACAGAGTAAGAATAAGAGCAAGGAATTCGAAAAGCCGTTATGCTACCTCGTGTTGCAGCATGTAATCCGCTATTTCTTTTCCCCACACCGCATAAGTCAGCGACGAAGGGTGGACCCCGTCGCTGAAAAAGTCGGCAATAGTGCGCGACGGACCTAGGCGTGTGGCCCAGTGCTGGAAGCGAATAGGTTTATCCACGTAATACACCCGGGAGAATTGCGCTGGCACATCCCGGATAACGGCTTCGTGGAGCCGTACCAGTCCGCCCAGCACGCGCCGAAGCGGGTTGGGGAAAGCCGGGAAATCACCAACTGGCGGCAGACTCGCAATCACGATTTTAGCTTGCGGCTGCCGAGTTTGCAGCTCCTGGATGAGTTGGAGCAGGTATCGTCGGAAAGTCAATGGGCTGCTCAGATCGAAGGTGTCATTGCCACCCAGGCCCACCAAAATAATGTCGAAGGAAGTAGCAGGAAGTTGGGGTAGCAGCTCCGTCAGGACGCGCCTCGCGGTGTAGCCGCTGCGCGCCAGTACCTGCCACTGCACCGTTTGGCCAGTGCCGTTGGCCAGCGTACGTACCACATGGCCTGTTAATCCGTCGAGATGGTCGGTGACGCCCACGCCGGCCACGGTGGATTCTCCGAGGGCCAGCAGATGCAGCGCTGGGTCCGCTCCCGACAGCGTGCCAGTTAGGTTGAGCGAGGCTTCTGGCAGACGCGGGACAGACTTGCGCACCCGCTTGCCCTGGAAGGCCAGCAGCGGAAGAAAAGGCAGCGCCAGCAGCACGCCCAGATAAAAGTAAATCTGCTGCTTCATGAGCCAGGAGAGTGAAGAGCAAATGTATTGTTCTTTCCGGCGCTAGTCTAAGCAGGGGTGCCCAACGCTTTGCTCGCCGACAGTGCAAGCCATCTATGCTTGACCATCCAGGATGGGTTCTGCTCAGCAGCAGCTAAAGGCACGTCCCGAAGCCTTACTCAAAAAGCTTCTACGTTGTGTACACGCCGGCCTGCGTCCTCACGCAAACGGCACTAGCGCCGCCAGCAGTGTATTCATCACTTCCTGCCAACGGGCGTACGTCCAGGTGCCGCCGGATAAAGATTCGCGCTTGACGGTGGCCAGCCAGCCGAGCAGGACGTTTTTGCACGGTGTGGGACAGTCGAGGCGGGAGGTAGTCGGCCAGTGGCCGGTAGGCCATTGGTGCAGGAAATACTCGGCTTGGTCGGCGATGCGCGCCAGGCGGGCCGGGGCGTACAGATCGGTGTGGCGCAGGCTGCGCGCGCTGCGGTACAAGTCGCGGAGCGACCGGCTCAGTGGGGGCAACTCCTGCGTAAGCTGCTCCAGGGTGAAGTTTTCCGATATATCCATTTGCCCTCACGTACGAAAGGCAAAAACCAGCCGGATTCAAGCTGAACCGCTGAAAGTGTGAAAATTTCTCGCAGAATCAGTCAGTTGCGTGTCGTTGCGGCGCGACCTAAGCCGGCAGCTGGCGAGGCAGTTCGGCGTCATCGTCCAGCACTTCGGCGCCGGTGCCGTGGTCTGGTACGATGCGCTTCCAGGCGGCGCGCTTCAGCTCTTCGAGGCGGAGCAGGTTTTCCTGTACCGTGCTATTGGCGCGAATTTTTTCGAACAGCCCGGTTTTCTGACCCACTTTCACCAGCTGCTCCAGCACGAACGGCAAAATCCAGCCCACCACGCTCGACGCCAACACCCCGCGCAACCCGATGCGGACCAGTAGGCGGGCGGCTATGCGCTCCAGCAGCAGGGCACGGGCGGCGGGCAGAGCTTTGTTGGTCAGAAAGTCGACTACCAGCTGCTTGTTGCCCTTTTTCAACTCCGCCCGCAGCACTTCCAGAATGGCGTCGAGGGCGGAGGCGGCGGCTTTGCGAAACAGGCGGCCGGTCTGCCAAGCGGCCATGCCCGTGAGCTGGCCCGCCGTACGCAGGAAGTGGGGAAGCAGGCTGACTTTCTTCATGATGCGGCAAGAAACGAAAAGAACCGCGAAGCACCACTTGCCACCGTGCCGATGTTTGCATCAGAATAGCAGAGCCGGAAGTAGCGCGAAGCTCCCGCTTCGCGTATCGTTGCTGACGTTGAACGACCACGTGGGGCTACTATGACTATCGTGCAACGAGGCGCGAAGCCAGAGCTTCGCGCTACTGCTCGCATCGCTGCTGAGGGTTACGACGTAACAGTGGATTTTCGCTCAACGAAGTGCGAGCTTCGCGTTGCTTTACGTCTATGGACTCCATTGTTATCACGGAACCCGGTGCGGCGGCGGTGCTGCAACTGCGGCAGCAAGCCGTGCCCGAGCCTGCCGCCCACGAAGTGCTGATTCGCGTGCACGCCGCCGGCATCAACCGCCCCGACGTGCTGCTGCGCCAAGGCAAGTATGCCGGTTCCGGCGATGTAACGGGGCTTGTACCGGGGTTGGAAGTGGCCGGAGTGGTGGAGAAATGCGGGGCCGACGTACCGCGCTGGTACGTGGGTTCCAGAGTATGCGCCTTGCTGGCCGCGGGCGGCTACGCCGAATATGCCGTAGCCGATGCCCGCCACTGCCTGCCCGTGCCCGAAGGCTGGGACTTCGCGGAAGCCGCGGTCTTGCCCGAAACCGTGTTTACGGTGTGGCACAACGTGTTCCAGCGCGGGCAGCTACTCGCCGGGGAACGGCTGCTGGTACACGGCGGCAGCAGCGGTATCGGCACCACGGCCGTGCAGCTGGCGCGGGCCTTGGGTAGCCCGGTGGCCGCCACCGTGGGCAGCGCCGCCAAAGTGGTAGCCGTGCGCCAACTCGGGGCCGAGCCCGTCATCAACTACAAGGAGCAGGACTTCGAGCCGGTATTGCAAGAGCTAGGCGGCGTAGACGTGATTCTGGACATGGTGGGCGGCGAATACACGGCCAAAAACCTGCGCCTTTTGCGCGACGATGGCCGCCTGGTGTTCATCAATGCCATGCAGGGCGCCAAAGCCGAGTTCAACGCGCTGGACGTGATGCGCCGCCGCCTCACCGTCACGGGCAGCACGCTCCGGCCCCGCTCCGCCGAGTTCAAAGCCGCACTGGCTGCCGATGTGGAACACCACGTATGGCCGCTGTTGCAACAGGGCCAGCTCCGGCCTGTGCTCTACCGCACGTTTCCGCTGGCCGAAGCCGCTGCTGCGCACGAGCTGATGGAAAGCAGCGAGCATATCGGCAAGCTAGTGCTGCTTGTGGAGCATTAAGTTGAGCGGAAGAGTAGGTGCAGAGGTAGCCGAAGCATCTCGCGTGCTGAAGTTGTAGTGGTAACTGTCATGCAGAGCGAAGTATCTCGCGTGCTGATGCTGGATTGGTAATGATGCTCCCCAACGTCCGCACGCAAGATGCTTAGCCTCCGGCTCTGCATGACCGCCACACATGCCCAAAACCAGTTGCAACTTATTGGTACTTGGAGTGCCGATACTGCATGGAGGGAACTCTAGTTCTGTTTAGTTGCGTAGTTTGCACTACTGTTCTGCTAAAACCACCTATCAACTACCTATGAAAACTGCTCTTCTCATTGGCGCCACCGGCTTGGTTGGCGACTACCTACTGCGCCAACTCCTCACCGACGACCGTTTCGACCGAATCAAGGTTTTCACCCGCCGCCCCACCGGCTACCAAAATCCGGAGCGGTTGGAAGAACACCTTGTCAATTTCGACCAGCCGGAGCAGTGGCAGCACCTACTCACCGGCGACGTTCTGTTTTCGACCCTCGGCACTACGCTCCGCCAAGCCGGCAGCAGCGCCGCCCAGTACACAGTCGACTACACCTACCAATACCGTACGGCCGAAGCCGCGGCCCAGAATGGCGTGAAAACCTACGTGCTGGTTTCCTCGGCCGGGGCCGATGCGGATGCCTTCGTCTCCTACTCGCGCATGAAAGGTGAGCTGGAGCGGGCCGTGAAACGCCTGCCGTTTCAACGCATCCGCATTTTGCAGCCCGGCATGCTAGCTGGTCACCGCTCTGAAAGCCGACTAGCTGAGCGTATCGCGCTGCCGCTAAGCGTGGTGCTCGCCAAACTACCCGGCCTGCGCCAGTACCGTCCCATTCATGGCCGGGAAGTAGCGCAAGCCATGATCAATGCCGCCCTCGACGAAAAGCCCGGCGTCCAGACCGACACCCTCGAAGACGTTTTTAGCCGCGCTGGAAAGCGGTAACACAAGAATCCGTCGCGCAACGAGCGAAACGAGTTTCTCCGTGGCTAGCTTGGTAGCTCGGTCCTGGATACTCGCCTGCAGCTCGTCGCGCGACGGATTCTTGCGTCGTGGGCTCTACGCTAGGCCTTTTTCCACTTGATGGTGCAGCCGATGGCTTTAGTGGAGCTCACGGAAGCGGGTTTACCGGCGATGATGTCGGTCATGGCGTTTTCGAGGTACTTGGTTTTCACCAGGCTGGCATCTTCGGAGTTGTCGTCGATGGCCCCGATATAGGACACCACGAAATCGGAGCCTTTGCGCGTGAGCACGTAGAGGTGGGGCGTGCGGGTGGCACCGAAAGCTTTGGCTACTTCCTGCGACTCATCCTGCAAGTAAGGGAAGCCGTACTTCTTGGCTTGGGCCCGCTTCTGCATTTCGGCGTAGGAATCGCCGGGCACCACGCCGGGGTCGTTGGGGTTGATGGCGACTACGGGGTAGCCCTGGCTGGCGTACTTCTGGTGCAACGCCATAATTCGGTCTTCGTAGGCTTTGGCGTAGGGGCAGGTGTTGCAGGTAAACACCACAATGTAGCCCTTGGCCGCCTTGTTGTCGGCCAGCGCAACGGTTTTGCCATCCACGTTCTTCAGCTTGAAGTCCGCGGCTTTATCGCCGACCTGGTAGCCAGCGGCGGCGGGGCGTAGCACGAAGCTGCTGAGGGCCAGTACCAGGCAGGTAGCCAATATCGAAAGAAGCTTTTTCATGGGAGGTAAGAGAAATGAGGTGAAGAAAGGAAGCTATTGCTGAAATTTTTGCAGCTCGGCGGTTAGCTCCGATTGCGTAAACTCTTTTTCGAAGGAAGCTCGTTTCTTGCGTTTGTTGTTGAGCAAAATCGTAAAAGGCAGCGAACCTGACCAGCGCGGGTCTATTTTGCCCACCCAAGTATTCGGGTCGGTTTCGTTGAGCAGCACCACCTCCGATTTCAGCCCGCGTTTGGCCACGAAGGGCTTGACCTTTTTGTCGAGCTGCGAAACGTAGTCGGTGCTCACCAGCAAGACCTTCACCTTTTTGTCGGCATTGGCTTTGCTGAGCTGCTCGAAATGCGGCAGCTCTTTGATGCACGGCGCGCACCACGTGGCCCAGAAATTCACCACGTAGGTGGTATCAGAAGGCTGGCTCAGGCGCTTTTGCAGCTCCGGCAGCTTGATTACCGAAACTTGCTGCGCCGCACTAGGCAGGGTCAGTAGGAGAATAGCGGCCAGGGCCAGGAATTTCAATGATTTCATAGTGGAAAGAAGCAGTTTAGGCAAAGACAGCCCACGCGCCCAGAAGTTGCGGACCACAGCTGGGCAATGAAGAATTAGAAATAAAGAATTACCGTTGGCTCCGGTCTGCCCGCTTTTTTGGCGGGCAGACCGGTCGAAGGGCGCGCCGCCTGTTAATGAAGAATGAGGAAGGAATAATTGGGGCGAACGAGCAGCCGGAACAACGTCAGCTGACGGCGACCGGTCAGCCCGCCGAAAAAGCGGGCAGACCGGTGGTTCTGAGTCAAGAACTACGATAGTCGGGCCGGTGGTGTGAGCCGCAGCGCGGCTGATTGGTAGCCGTCAGTTAGCCATCAACACCAGAGCCCCGGTGGGGCGACACCCATCGTTCCAACGAAATAGGTGCCACCTCGCCGGGGCTCTGGGTTTTCATTATGCCAACGGGACTACCGATGTGCCGCCCCGCCGAGGCTTGAGCCTTTAGCGAATTCTTCCTTCACGGACTAAGGCGGGCAGCTTTACTGAACCCAGGGAGTACAAACCTTGCGTACCTTTGTTGTCCTAGCGAAATGCCCGCTGCTGCCTCATGAATAAGACTTATTGCCCCAGCCTCACCGAGTACCGCCGCCGCCTCAGCCGTGAAGTGAAAATTGGCGAGGTAGCTATGGGCGGACTCAATCCCATTCGGGTCCAGAGCATGACCACCGTGGACACGATGGACACGCTGGGCTCGGTGGAGCAGACGCTACGCATGGTGGAAGCCGGCTGCGAGTACGTGCGCATCACGGCGCCCAGCGTAAAAGAGGCCCAGAACCTGCTTGAAATCAAGAAGGAGCTGCGCAAGCGCGGTTGCAACGTGCCGCTCATCGCCGACATTCACTTCACGCCCAACGCCGCCGAGCTGGCCGCCCGCATCGTGGAGAAAGTGCGCGTGAACCCCGGCAACTACGCGGATAAGAAGAAATTCGAGGTCATTGAGTACACCGATGCCTCCTACCAGGCCGAGGTGGAGCGTATTCGGGAGCGGTTCCGGCCGCTGGTTCAGATCTGCAAACAGTACGGCACGGCCATGCGCATCGGCACCAACCACGGCTCCTTATCCGACCGGATTTTGAGCCGCTACGGCGATACGCCGCTGGGCATGGTGGAGTCGGCGCTGGAGTTTTTGCGCCTCTGCGAGGAAGAAAACTACTACGACGTGGTACTGAGCATGAAGGCCAGTAACACGCAGGTGATGGTGCAAGCCTACCGCCTGCTGGTGCAGAAGCTCGATGAGGAAGGTTTACAGCCGTACCCGCTGCATCTGGGCGTAACCGAGGCCGGCGAAGCCGAAGATGGCCGCATCAAGTCGGCCGTGGGCATTGGCACGCTGCTCGAAGACGGCCTCGGCGACACCGTGCGCGTGAGCCTTACCGAAGCCCCCGAAGCTGAAGCTCCCGTAGCCCGCGCCCTCATCAACCGCTACACCCACCGCGCCGAGCTGGCCAAGCCTATTCGCCCGCTGACCTCACCCCCTAGCCCCCTCTCCAAAAGAGAGGGGGAACTAGCTATAGAAAATGCTAGCTCCATTCAGCTAGAAATTAGTCCCCCCTCTCTTTTGGAGAGGGGGCTAGGGGGTGAGGTTCCCCTCAACCCATTCCAGTACCACCGCCGCGTTACGCACGAAGTGCTGAACTTCGGTGGTCAGAACGTGCCTCGTGTTGTGGCGGACCTCTCGCGCCTGCCGCGCCTCGAATACGGCGACCTGCGCGCTGCTGGCCACCTGTACTCGCCCTTCCTCGACAAGTTTCAGATGAGTGACCTGGGCGCCGACTACATTTACACCGGCGAGCGGCCCGTGCCATTTATGCTGCCCAACGGCCTCAAGGAAATCGTGACCTACAGCGCTTGGGTGGATGCGGGCCGCCGCCCCGACCATTTTCCGCTGCTCACGCCCGACCGGTATATGTGGGATTTGGTGCAGCTGCACCCGCAGCTCAACTTTCTGCTGCTTGATCTGGCGACCCTTACGCCCGAACTGCTGGCTCGTCTGCGCCAGGACGCCACCGTGGTAGTGGTGCTCGATACCACCAACGCCCACGCCATGCCGGAGCTGCGGCGGGCGTTTTTCGAGTTGATAAATGCCCAGGTGAACTGCCCCGTGGTGGTGCGCCGCATCTACCCGCTCCAGGATCCGCAGCAAACCCAGCTTGACGCCGCTACCGATCTTGGCGGCTTGCTCATCGACGGCCTCGGCGATGGTGTGGTACTGTGCGCTGACCTGCTGCCCGCCAATGCCACCCAGGACGAGTGGCTACACTCGCTGGACCAACTCAACCAGCTAGCGTTTGGCATCCTGCAAGCGGCCCGCACCCGCATGTCCAAGACCGAGTACATCAGCTGCCCCAGCTGCGGCCGCACCCTCTTCGACCTGCAAGAAACCACCGCCATGATCCGCAAGCGCACCGACCACCTCAAAGGCGTCAAAATCGGCATCATGGGCTGCATCGTGAACGGTCCCGGCGAAATGGCCGACGCGGACTATGGCTACGTAGGCGTAGGCAAAGGCAAAATCGCGCTCTACCGCGGCCAGGAAGTCATCAAGAAAGCCGTGCCCGAAGCCCAGGCCGTGGATGAGCTAATCGAGCTGATGCGCGAGGATGGCCGGTGGATTGAGAAGGAGTTGCTAGAGGAGCCGGTAGGAGTGTAAGCAGTTATTTCCATGAAGAGAAACGGGACTAAGCATAGCGGTGCTTAGTCCCGTTTTGCCTATTACAGAGTTACCGATGCTCGACTTTTACCTGCTCGATGACAGCCAGCCAAAGCAAAATAAACCAGGGCAAGACTTGGTGTACCTTGGCGGCATAGAGGCCAATATATTCCGCCAAATGCAGGCGGAAGGCATAATTGAAGCCCGGTTTGATTACTACAGCGACTTTCGATGGACCAGCGAAGTTGTTGCTAGGATGCTGCTCTCGCTTCACGGGAAGCAGAAGTTAGCTGCTTTTGATTCGGGAGTAGTAACGTTTGCCTCTATTCTTCAAAAGGCAGTTGACTTGAAAACCGGGATAATTGCATTTGCTGATTAGGTCATCACCAGATAAGTAGAGGCTTAGAAATGCCATTTTAGAATTATTACCGCGTCAGGAAAAACTGACGGAATAGCTCTAGCTCTTCCAATTCCTTTTGCACGTACGCGTTAAAAAACGATTCTCCTACCTGGCGTTGCAACACGGAAATACCTACATCAATTAGTCGTAGGCCGTGTTCGGTGAGTAGAATATTGTCGTACCGGTCGCCGGGCATATTGGACGGGCGGAGCAGATCACGGTGCACGAAGCCGGCGGCGTGGAGGGCTTGTAGCTCGTCGGCGAAAACGTCCAGCCATAGTTCGCGCCTTTCCACTTCGTGGGCGCGAAAATCAAGCGGGTAGATGCGTTCCATCACCAGCATGTCAGAGTTGAGTTCCGCGTTGTATTCCAGGCGCTGGTACTGCACCACCAAATCGTTTACGCCATTGGCAAAGCGCAGTTTCTCGGCCTCGGAGCCAATATCGGAACGAGTGTCGCCGCCGAATAGCTTGCCGACTTCCGTTTCGGACAGTGCGATAACAGCGTTGTTGGCGCCGCGCGAGAGTTGCCGGGGATAACGTTTGAGTTCCATGAGTGCACCGGGTTGGCCCAGCTAAAAAAGGGGTTTCGGTCAGCTAAGGCTTGGGAATGCCGAGCTGCTTGCAAATCTCCTTGCACAACTCCTCATCGATATCCCCGTGGCGTGGCACGCTGGTGCGCTTGCCGGTTTGCTCGTTCTTATGAATATCATGACGGCTGCCGTGGCGGTGCAGCGGGCAATTATGGGCTTCCAAGTGGCGAATGAACTTACCGCGCTTCATGCGGCCTGCTCCACGAACTCCAGCTCTTCCTGCGCAATCACATCAGCGGCATCGGCGGCCTCTTCCCGCATGTCTTCCAAATACAGAGCCAGCGCGTCGCGAATATTATCCTTTACCTCGGCCACGGAGTTGCCCTGAGTAAGAACTCCGGGCAGCTCCTTCAACTGACCAATGAGGTGGGTTTTTCCTTGACGAACTACTAGGGTGAGTTTCATGGCTATTAAAATCAGTTGCTTCGCTAAGCTAACACGGAAACAAATAAGGATGTGCCGACGGCATGTTTGCTCTGCGGCTAAAAACATACCGCCCGCTCATCCGTCTGCCGCTCCATGAAAATCAGAGCTATTCTAACCGGAGCAACGGGCATGGTGGGAGAGGGAATACTGCACGAATGCCTCAACCACCCCGACGTGGAGCAGATCCTGTCTATCAGCCGTAAGCCTAGCGGCGTAACGCACCCCAAGCTGCGCGAAATTATACACGCAGATTTCCAGGACTTGTCGGCTGTTCAGGACCAACTGACTGGTTACAACGCCTGCTTTTTCTGCCTAGGCGTGTCGGCGGTGAGGCTGAAGGAGCCGGAGTACCGCCGCCTCACCCACGACCTGACGCTGCACTTCGCCCAGACAGTGCTGCCACGCAACCCGGACCTGACGTTCTGCTACGTTTCCGGCGCCGGCACTGACAGCACCGAACGGGGCCGTAGCATGTGGGCCCGCGTGAAAGGCCAGACGGAGAACGAACTGCTACAATTAGGTTTTTTCGGCGCCTACATGTTCCGGCCCGGCTACATGCACCCCACGCCGGGGCTGAAAAACGCGTTGCCCTACTACAAATACCTCTCGTGGCTCTATCCGGTAGTGCGCCGCGTGTTGCCGCAGTATGTTTCCACGCTCGGCGAGCTAGGGCAGGCTATGATCAACGTCGCGCGCCAAGGCTACTCGAAATCCGTGCTGGAGGTCAGAGATATCGTGGCACTGGCCAAGCAGTGACTTCGCCCTCATCTAGTACCCAGGGTAAGCTTGCACAGAGCCCGATAGGAGTTGAATAACCGGCGCGTACAACTGCAAAAGGAAGGTCCTTCGCGTTGCTCTGGATGACAGGCTAGGTTACTTGCACTTCTCTTTGCGGCGGGTGTCGATTACGTGGGCTATTTTCCAGCCGTCGGTTAGCTTCACGAGCTGGAAGGAGTTGTAGCCGCAGTGGCTGAAGGTGCTGCCGAGGTAGAACTCGTAGGGCGTCCAGACGCTGGCCAGGTTGGCGTCGATGAGGATTTTGTCGAAGGTGATACGCTCATCCCACACTTCCTTGTGCGGCGTGCCCACGGCTTTCACAAAATCGGAAGGGTTTTCGATGCGTAGCTGGGTTTGTCCGGTGCGGTTGGTGAGCGTGTGAAATACGGCGCCGGGGGCCAGAGTGCGGCGCACGAGGGTACTGTCGCCCTTGCGCATGCCGTCGAAAAAGGACTGAATGGTTTGCTTGACGGCCTCCGTTTCGGAAGGCGTTTTCTGGGCTGTGGCGGCCATGGTGGCGCCGAGCAGGAGCAAGGCGGGGAGTAGGAATTGCTTCATGGGAGCGACACTTAGGGAGGGGTTGTGCAGCACTGACGCGCATCGTACGGTAGAGTTGCAGGGCCTGGGGAAGAGGCAGAAATCTGGATTAAATCCTACGATTAGCAAATCATTCCGGGGCTGCTGGTGTTATCTTGGTGTACTGAAAATCCCACCACCATGCGCAAAGACCTGTTTAATCTTGGCCCTGTATTCAGCTACTTCTTTCGCAAGAACGATCCGAATCGCCATACCAACTTCAACCTGCGGACCATGCACTTCATCAATAAGCTGAGCATGGCCATGTTCCTGGTCGGCTTCCTGGTGCTCATCTACCGCTGGTTCATCCGCTAATACTTGCCCGTGACGGCTGGCCGTCATGGCTCATAAAAACGTCAACCCCAACGAACGTGCTGCAAGCAACTTCTCGCTTGCAGCACGTTCGTTTGCACGTATCCAGACCGCCCGACTACCATATGAACATCGAAGACTTCCGCGACTACTGCCTGCTGAAAGCCGGCGTGACTGAAGAAACGCCCTTCGGCCCCGAAACGCTGGTGCTCAAAGTCGGCGGTAAAATCTTTGCTCTCACGGATATCGATACGTTCGGCAGCATCAACCTCAAGTGCGACCCGGAGCGGGCCGTGGAGCTGCGCGAGCAACACGACTACGTGCGGCCCGGCTACCACATGAACAAGAAGCACTGGAACACGGTGCTCGTCGGGACGGGCGCCTCGGAGCAGCAGCTGCGCGAGCTGATCGACCATTCGTACGCGCTGGTGCGGGCCTCGCTGCCGAAGAAGCAACGGGAGGAGCTGGCCGCCGCGGAAGCAATCACGTAGCCTGGGCTTCAGCCCGGGAGTATTGGGCCAAACCGTACGAGTTTCCCCGGGCTCAAGCCCGGGGCTACGCAGCGGATAATGGCGCAAAAGCGGTAATGCTTGCCTAGGGCGAATTTCAGGTTGCGGCACGGGGTGTAGCGCGAAGCTCCCGCTTCGCGCATCGTTGCTGACTGCCGCGCCAAAGCAACGACATCGTTCAACGATGCGCGAAGCCGGAGCTTCGCGCTACACCCCGTACCCCAATGCAAGAACCGCTATAGCTGCCCATACAACAGCACGATAGCCCCGGAGGGGCGGCATGTCGGTAGAAAAACGACTATACCGTTGGGTAAAGCTCTGTAGGAGCGACACTAATCGTCGGACGGTTTGTGTCGCTCCTACGGAGCTTTACCTTTTTTTGCTGTTGTGATGCTACCGATATGCCGCCCCTCCGGGGCTTGAGTGCGTTTAGTGCTGGCTTGATAGAATCTTTGAGGTATCTCTTGAATGGATTGCTATAGCAAAGGCCCGCCGGACAACTCCGGCGGGCCTTTTTCCTTGTAGCGTGAAGCGGATTTACACCACCACGTTCACCATGCGGCCGGGTACTACGATGACCTTTTTGGCTTCTTTGCCTTCGGCGAAGCGGGCCAGGATGTCGGTGGCGCGGACGGCGGCTTCGATTTCGGCGGCGGTGGCGGTGGCGGGGAACTGGAGCTGCTCACGCACCTTGCCGTTGATGGCTACCGGGTAGTTCACGGTGTCTTCGACCAGATATTCTTCCCGGAACTCGGGGTAAGGGGCGTGGCTGATGCTGCCGGGCGCGTGCCCGAGCTTCTCCCACAGCTCCTCGGCCAGGTGCGGCGCGTACGGCGACACCAGCACCACCAGCGGCTCCAGAATGGCGCGCTTGTGCGTGTCGAGGGCGGTTAGTTCGTTCACCGTAATCATGAGGGCGCTGACGGTGGTGTTGAAGCTGAACTTCTCGATGTCCTCTTCCACTTTGCGGATGGCTTTGTGCAGGGCCTTCAGCTCCGCGGGCTGCGGAGCTTCTTCCGTCACGGCGAAGTCGCCGTCCTGGGGGTGGTAGAGGCGCCAGAGCTTCTTGAGAAAGCCCGCGACGCCGCTCATGCCGTTGGTGTTCCAGGGCTTGTACTGCTCCAGCGGCCCCAGGAACATTTCGTACAGGCGCAATGCGTCCGCTCCGTACCGCTCAATTAGCGTATCGGGACTCACCACGTTGTACTTCGATTTTGACATTTTTTCGACTTCCCAATCACACGTAAATACATCGTCCTCATCTTCGATGAAAACAGCATCTCTCATATCATCACGCCATTCACGAATAGAAGTCAAGTTTAATATGTCATTTTCAACTCGATTGACATCAACCGGTATTCTTTGAAAGGCATTAAAGTTGATACTGTTAATTGTAATTTCAACTCCAGGATTTTCTCGGCAGTATTTTTCAACTTCTGCGTTGAGACGCATCTCAATCAGTTTTTGAATTTTTGATTTGTCTTTATTAAGAATGGATTCGATGCTATCAACTAAACTTTTAGAAATGAAGACAGCAGGAAAATATGAATCCCCTGCTACACCAATTTTACTATAGTTAAAGGATAGCCGATACACGAAATTCGACCTACCCAAGATCATTCCCTGATTAATGAGCTTTTGGAAAGGCTCGGGGGCGGATACGAGGCCCAGGTCCTTGAGGAACAGGTGCCAGAAGCGGGAGTAGAGCAGGTGGCCGGTGGCGTGTTCGGCGCCGCCGAGGTAGAGGTCCACGTTCTGCCAGTATTGCTCGGCGGCTTCGCCCACGAACCGCTCGGTGTTGTGCGGGTCCATGTAGCGCAGGTAATACCACGAAGAGCCGGCCCAGCCGGGCATGGTGCTCAGCTCGTAGTCGTACTGGCCTTTGTACTTCCAGTCTTTGGCACGGCCCAGGGGCGGCTCACCGGTTTCGGTGGGCTTGTACTCGTCGATTTCGGGCAGCACCAGGGGCAGGTCGGCTTCGGCCACACCGTAGGCTACGCCGTCTTTGTAGTAGATCGGAATGGGCTCGCCCCAGTACCGCTGCCGGCCAAAGATGGCGTCGCGGATGCGGAAGTTGGTTTTGCCCTTGCCCAGGCCTTTCTCTTCCAGGTAGGCAATGAGCTTCTGCGTGCCTTCTTTGTAGTCGAGGCCGTTGATGAGGCCGGAGTTGATGTAGCGGCCTTCCTTGGTGGGGTCGGCCTGCTCGTCGAGGTTCTGCTGAGCGTCGGTCACCGGCACGATGGGCAGGTGGTAGTGCTTGGCAAACACGTAGTCGCGCTGGTCGCCGGAGGGCACGGCCATGACGGCGCCGGTACCGTAGCCGGCCAGCACGTAATCGGCAATCCAGATGGGCACGGGCTCGCCGCTCACCGGGTTCTGGGCGTAGGAACCCGTGAAAGCGCCCGAAACGGTCTTGGTATCGGCCATGCGGTCGCGCTCCGAGCGGCGCTTGGTGGCGTCGATGTAGGCCGTAATCTCCGCCTGCTGCTCCGGCGTGGTCAGTTCCGGCACCAGCTCGTGCTCCGGCGCCAGCACCAGGAACGTGGCCCCATAGATGGTATCGACCCGCGTGGTGTAGACCTTGATGTGAGAGGTGAGAGGTGAGAGGTGAGAAGTGAGAGAAGACGGAGCCGAGGCGTCCGAAGTCGCACCGGGAGCGTCCGAGGTGGAGTCCGCAGTGTCCGAAGCCACGTCCTGACTGTCCAAAGCGAAGTCGGGACCGTCCGAAGCCGAGTCCGCAGTGTCCAAAGCCAAGTCGGGACCGTCCGAAGCGAGGTCCGGAGTGTCCGAAGCCAAGTCGGGACTGTCCGAAGCGAAGTCGGGACCGTCCGAAGTCGAGTCGGGAGTGTCCAAAGTGAAGTCGGAGTCGGCCGATTTCTCACCTCTCACCTCTAACTTCTCACTTCTCCCCAGCACCGGGAAAGTCACTTCGGCCCCGATGCTCTTGCCGATCCAGTTGCGCTGCATCTCCTTCACGGCGTCGGGCCAGTCGAGGTGGTCGAGGCCCTGGAGGAGGCGGTCGGCGTAGGCGGTGATGCGCAGGTTCCACTGCGGCATGAGGCGGCGCTCCACGGGGAAGCCGCCGCGCTCGGAGAGGCCATCCTTCACCTCGTCGTTGGAGAGCACCGTGCCCAGGCCGGCGCACCAGTTCACGTAGGTGTCCTGCTGGTAGGCGAGGCGGTAGGGGTGCACGGCCTGGAGGCGTTGCTTCTCGGAGAACAGCTTCCACTGGCCCGCCGTGAAGCTATGGCGCTCCTCCTCGTCGCCGGCCGCGCGGATGCCTTCGCTGCCGTTTTGCTCAAACTTGTCGAGCAGCGTTTTGAGCGGTTCGGCGCGGTCGGTGTCGAGGTTGTACCAGCTGTTGAACAGCTTGAGGAAGATCCACTGCGTCCACTTGTAGTAAGCGGGGTCGGAGGTGCGCACCTCGCGGCTCCAATCGTAGCTGAACCCGAGCGAGCTGAGCTGCCGGATGTAGGTGTCGATGTTCTGCTCGGTGGTGAGGGCCGGGTGCTGCCCGGTCTGGATGGCGTACTGCTCGGCGGGCAGGCCAAACGAGTCGAAGCCCATGGGGTGCAGCACGTTGTAGCCGCGCAGCCGCTTGTAGCGCGACACGATATCGGAGGCAATGTAGCCCAGCGGGTGCCCCACGTGCAGGCCCGCGCCGCTGGGGTACGGGAACATGTCGAGCACGTAGTACTTGGGCTTGTCGGAGGCGTTGTCGGCCTTAAACGTGTGCTGCTCTTTCCAGTGGGCTTGCCACTTCTTCTCAATTTCTTCGGGACGATACGCGGGCATGGGGGCGGTAGTTAATCCGGGCAAAGGTAAGCCGGAAGGCAATGAAGAATGAAGAATGAGGAATGAAGAGTTATTGTCTGGTCTGGTCCGGCCGCTTTTTCGGCAGGCAAACCGGAGCGGGCAACGAGTGGGAGTTTGAGCAGGGGTGGAGTTCCTGGCCTGATGGGAAGGATGAGAGGTGGAGGGAAGGTAGATAGAGTAGCGGACTGAAGTCCGCGCTACACGCTATATAAAGCTTGACAGTTACCTAGCTGAAGCGTATCTTTTGCCGGCCATCCTACCGTCTGGCGTCGGGGTTATCGGCAAGTCGTTTTTTCAGCCTCTTACCTAGGCACTCTCTATGTCCGTGTTGAACACCCTGCGCCGCCATCCGTTCGTGCTGGACGCGTGGTTTGAGTATTCGCTGGTGCTCACCTTCGCCTACCCCCGGGCCGTGCTGGAGCCGCTGCTGCCGCCGGGGTTGGTGCTGGATACTTATGAGGACTACGGCTTCCTGGCCATTGCGCTGGTGCAAGTGAAGGAACTGCGGCCGGCGGGGGTGCCGGCGGCGCTGGGGCAGCGGTTTTTCCTGTCCGGGTACCGGCTTTTCACGCGCTACCACACCAGCCGCGGCAAGCGGCTGCGCGGCCTCTTCATCCTGCGCGGCGACACCGACCAGCGGCGCATGGCCTGGCTCGGCGGCCTCACCTCGCACTACCAGTTCGAGCACGCCCAGCTCACCGCGCACGTCAGCCCCGACGAAATCAGCCTGCGCCTGCGCACCCCGGCCCACCGCGCCGACCTCGACCTGACCGCCCATCTGAGCGGCCCCGCGCCGCTGCCGGCCACCTCGCCCTTTCCCGACTGGGCCACCGCCCGCCGTTTCGCCGGGCCGCTGCCCTTCACCTTCAGCCCCGACGCCGACGGGCGCTCCATGCTGCTCGTGGAAGGCCGGCGCGAAAACTGGACGCCGCAGCCCGTGGCCGTCACGTTGCGCGAAGCCACGTTCCTCCACCAGCCGCCCTTTGCCGCCGAGCCGGGACGCCTTGCCAATGCCTTCCTGATTCGGGACATTCCCTACCGCTGGCGGCGCGGCGTGCTCGACCGTATTCCTGAACCCACACCTGCCCTGTTAGCCCTATGAGTACGATGAGCACCAGCACGACGATAAGCACTAAAAGCCCCGTAAGCACCCGGAGCGCCGCTATTCGTCAGCCCGGGCAGGGCGTGCGTAATGTGGTGCGCTTCAACTGGGATTTTTACGCCGTAGGGTCCGTGGCGGCGGTGCTGGGCAGTGTGGGGCTCCTGGGCTGGGGCCATTGGCTGCCGGACGCCGTGCAGTGGCTGGGGTGGCTAGGCGTGGGAGCGGGGCTGTATCTGCTGCTGGCTTCGCTGCTGGTGTCGTGGTGGGTGTATGATGTGGCACCGCTGTACCGCTGGCAGTGGCTGCCGGCTTTCCTGGGCCGCAACCCCAAGCTGCCGCTGCGGGCGCTCAATATTCATTCGGGCTTCGATGAAAGCACCCGTCCGCTGCGGCAGCTGTTTCCAACCAGCTCCTGGCAGTCGGCCGACTTGTTTCCTTCCCTGCCCCAGCGCGAAAAATCCATTGTTCGGGCGCGGCAGCTGTACCCGCCCGATGGTTCGGCTCAGCCAGCCGCACCCCATCAGCTGCCCTATAACACCGCCGAGTTTGCGGTAGTGGCTTTGTTGTTCGCGGCCCACGAGCTTCGGGCGGCGCGGCAGCGGCGGGAGCTGCTGGCCGAAGTGCGCCGCGTGCTGCAACCCGGTGGACAACTCGTGCTGGTAGAACACGTGCGCGACGCGGCCAATGCCCTGGCTTTCGGGCCGGGCGTGTTCCACTTCTTCGGGGCCCGGGAGTGGGAGCGGGCCGCCGCCGAAGTGGGGTTGCAGCTCCAGAACACGCAACGCCATACGCCCTTTGTGCGGGCTTGGCTTTTCACCGCTCCTACCATCGCCTGATGAGTATAACTCTACTGGAACTCAACCTACGTGTGGCGGGCGCCACGCAACTGCTGCTGGCACTGCTGCATCTCGGCTTCAGCCGCCGCTTCGACTGGCCCGGCGAGTTAGGGCGGCTGAGTCTGCTGAACCGGCAGATTTTCTACGTGCACACGTTTTTCGTGGCGTTGGTGGTGGCCGGCATTGGGCTGCTGAGTCTGGTGGGGACGGCGGCGCTGCTGGCCGCCGGGCCGTTGGTGGGCTGGGTGGCGGCGGGCTGCGCCTTGTTCTGGCTCTGCCGCCTCTACTGCCAGTTTTTCTACTACGACGCGGACCTCTGGCGCGGTAACCGCTTCAATACCACCGTGCATGTGCTGTTTGCGGTTCTGTGGAGCTGGTACAGTTTCACGTACGGCTGGCTGTTTGCGCACACTCAACTTCTTTTCTGATTCATTGATGAATAACCGCTGGCTTTTAGCTCTTCGGGTGGTGTTGGGGGTGGTGTGGCTCTACAACGGACTATGGCTGAAAATTCTGGCGCCGAGCCCCGAACACCTGGCGGTAGTAGCCGGGCTGCCGGGGTTCCTGGATATGTCGTCCAAAGACTTGCTTACCGTTATTGGAGCGGGCGAAACGGCGCTGGGCGTGGGCAGCATCAGTGGCTTGTGGCCACGGTTTGTAGCGTGGTTTCAGTTTTTCGTGCTGCTCTTGATGAACGGTATCGGCATTTTGTTCAGCGGAGCCATTGCCGAGCCGGTGCATCTGCTGGTGCAAAATCTGCCGCTGTTTTTCTGCATTCTGCTGGTGGTGAAGTATTCTTCCCGGCGCCGGCATTCCCTGTATGGCGCGCGCTGAAGACTCGGTAGCTACCATGTGGGCGGAGGGGCAGTTGGGCCGTGGTAGTGCACCCGAAGCCGCCCAGCTTATTTTCGGGCAGGTGCGGGAAGACCCCAGCGCCGAACTGCTGGTGCTGCGGCCGCTGGGGCCGGGGCGCCGGGTGTTTTGCATTGCGTCGGGTGGCTGCACGGCCTTCGCCCTGCTGAGCGCCGCACCTGCCACCGCCGTGGCTTGCGACATCAACCCCGCCCAAATAGCCCTTGCGGAGCTAAAGAAGGCCGTATTGCTGCAAGATGCCAGTGCGGCAGTTCGCCAGCAGGCCTTTTGGCTGGACGGTCGGCCCGCGCTGGTGGAGGTGGAGCCGATATTGTCGGACGCCAGCCGCTGGTTTTGGCAGCAACACCGGCAACGGCTGCAGCGCGGGCTCCAACAGGCTGGCCTCGTGGATGGCTACCTGCGTTGGGCGGTGCGGCTGTTTCATGTTGCCGTGCATAGTCGTAGCACCACGCGCCGGCTCTTGGGCTTTTCTGATTTGGAGGCGCAGCGGGAGTATGTGCGGCGGCATTGGCAAAGCTGGCGGTGGCGGGCGTGTTTTCGGCTGCTGGATGCGCGGTGGCTGCTGCGTCTGGGGTACGGCCGCGCCGTTCTGCGCCGCCTGCCGGCCAACTTCGCCGCTCTTTTACAAGAGCAAGTAGAGCAGCCCTTGCGCGAGCACGCAGCCGCCTTCAACCCCTACGCCTGGCATTTCTGGCTGCCCCGCGAGGCCGCCCACCGACCCGAGGTGCAGCCGGTATTTCTGGAGCCTCAGACGCTGCCCGCAGTACGGGCGGCGCTGCCACACTTGCAGCTGGTCGTTGGCAATGCGGTGGAAGTGCTGGCGCAGGCGGCCGAGCCGTTCGATTTTGTGGCGCTATCCAACATTCTGGAATTGGCCGAACCCGCCTTGGTAGCACAGCTGGCGCAGGCTCTGACGGCGGCTACGCGGCCCGGCGGGCGGGTAGTGTTCCGGTTTTTCTTCCCGCCCGCTGCTTCCGCCTGGGAGCTATTTCAACCCCATTTCTTTCGTGATACTGAGCTGGAAATCCAGTGTCAAGCCGCAGACCGGGGCATGTTCTGCACGCACTTCGTGGTGTTGATTAGGGGTGGGAATTGAAAGGTGAGAGCCAGGCGAGATGATGACAAGAGGTAATAGTTGAGCCCCGGCGGGGCGGCATATCGGTAGAAATACCAAGGCCAAAAAGAATCAAACCCCCTCGGGGCGACACCACCCGTCCAACGATTGGTGCCGCCCCGCTGGGGCTTTACATATCTTCATGATCGGGTTCTCTACCGATATGCCGCCCCGCCGGGGCTGCACCAGACTGGCTCTGGGGCCGTACGCGTGCCGCTCCATAGCCCGGGGTTTAAACCCTGGGCTAGTTAGGGCTTTAGGCAAGTTCATGGTGCTGAAAACGGTTCCCACTATTAACTCCGCAACAAGGGGCAAGGGATTGAGCAACAGAGAGCACACATACTTTTATCTCATGTCTCACTTCTCACCTCTCATATCTCACTTCTCCATCACGGGTAGCGTGAAGCGGAAGCGGCTGCCTTGGCCGGGGGCGCTTTCCACCCACAGGCGGCCACCTTGGGCGGCAATGAACTCGCGGGAAATGCTCAGACCGAGCCCGGAGCCGCCTTTGTGGCCGCTGGGATTGGGTACCTGGGCGAAGCGCTGAAAGATTCGCTCGTGATATTCGGACGGGATGCCGGGGCCGTGGTCCTGCACGCTTACTTCGACGTAGCCTTCGGCCTGCGGGGTGGCACTGACCGTGAGCGTGGCGCCGCGGGGCGAGTAACGGATGGCGTTGGCGAGCAGGTTGATGAGCACCCAGGTCGTTTTCTCCACGTCGGCACGGGCGGCGGGTAGGGCGGGCGCTACGGCTAGCTGCAGGCGGAGCTGCTTGTCATCGAGCTGCGGCTGCACGGTATCGGTGGCGTATTCGATGACGTCGGTGAGGGTGACGGGCTGCACGTCCAGCTGAATGCCGGCCCCCGCATCGAGCCGCGACACAGCCAGCAGCTGGCCCACCATGCCCAGCAGGCGTTGCGTCTCGTCCCGAATGCCATCGGCGATGCGCAGGCGCTCGGCGGGGTCGGTGCGCTCGTCCTGAAGCAGCATCAGACTCAGGTTGATGCTGGCCAGCGGCGTCTTCAACTCGTGCGACACCGTGGCCAGGAAGTTGGATTTCACTTCGTCTAGCTTCTTGAAGTCAGACACGTTGCGCAACGATAAAATGTGCCCCACGAACTCCGTCCGCCCCGTTTCCCGGTTCCGCGACACAATATGGCTCACTGTGAGGCGGTAGTATGCTTCTTCGCCCTGCCGCGTAATAGTGAGTAGCACCGGCTTGCTTTCATCTGCTGCTCGCGCCGATTCCTGCTC
Source organism: Hymenobacter sp. M1-2 (assembly GCF_057808495.1). Classification (NCBI taxonomy): domain Bacteria; kingdom Pseudomonadati; phylum Bacteroidota; class Cytophagia; order Cytophagales; family Hymenobacteraceae; genus Hymenobacter; species Hymenobacter sp. M1-2. The sequence goes on along the minus strand of NZ_JBTYZO010000006.1, from coordinate 21,653 downwards.
CAGCAGCGGCCGGAACAGCTCTCGCAGCAACTCCGATTCCTGGCTGAGTGCCTCCGCCTGGTGCCCGACGAGGTCGGCGGCTTCGCGGCCCAGCAGCTCGCGCGCTACGGGGTTGGCCAGCAGCACGCAACGGGCCGGATCGAGCAGGAGCAGGCCTTCGTCGAGGTGCTCGATGAGGCTTTCGAGGCGGCTGCGCTCGGTGGCCAGGGCGGCGCGGGTGGCGCTCCGCTGGTCCTGCATGTAGCCGAATGCGCGATTCAGGGCCAGGGCTACAGCGCCTACTTCGTCGTTTTTGGCAATGGAAACCTGCGTGGCCGGGCCGGGGCTGACGACATCCTCCACGTCGGCGGTGAGGCGGCGCAGGGGGCGCAACACCACCCGCGGCAGGCGCACGAGCAGGCCCAGGCCCACGGCTACGCTCAGCAGCAGCAACCCTGAAACCACGCGCCGGGCGCGCTGGGCAGTGGTAGCAGTGCGGTGAGTTTGCTGGTTGAAGGAACGAGCATTGAGGCCAATTACGCGGTGTGTCTCGGCCCGTAGCTGGCGCAGCTTTTGTTGCTGCTCGGCGGCTGGCGCACGGTCGTCCACGAGGCGCTGGAAGTCGGCCAGATGCTGGGTGAGCGTGTCAACCAGCTCCAACTCGCCGGGCTCCGTGATATTGGCGGCCTGGCGGGTGAGGGCCCGCCGAAACTGCTGCAGCGGGGCCGGCGCGGCGGGTTGGTCCTGCAACTGCTCCAGGGCCAGCAGCATTTGCTCGCCATACTCCACCGACCGGAAATTGGCTCGCTGAATCCCGCGCGCCCCGCCTTCCAGCCGCTGAATCGTGAAAAACGCGTAGCCGCCCAAAGTCAGCAGCAGCAGCAGCAGCGCCAGCACACTCAGCCGGATTTTAAGTTTAAGAGACATAAGGAGAGAGGCCGTGGGGTAGTAAAAGCAGTAGGTGCCTTCTGAGCTTTAGCTTCTGATTCCGCAGCATGACATGACAAAAAAACAATGAGCGAAAACTAGCTCCTCTCAAGTTGCAGAGGCCCAAGCCCCAGCGGGGCGATATATTGGTAGCCAGAACGACCGTAAAGGTAGGTACAGCCCCAGCGGAGCGACACGCACGTTGCCAAGTGCTGCCCCGATGGGGCTCTGAGACGATATGGCAGCACCTCGTCTACCGACATGCCGCCCCGCCGGGGCTCAACGGCTTACCTCGCGCTATTGGCCAAGTGGTCGGGCAATAGTAACCGCATATGCCGCTTTCACAAGATCATGATATACATAAGCGTATCTCAGTTCCAAGCTCTCATATCTCACTTCTCATGTCTAACCTCTCACATCTAAGGTCTCACCACTCACAGCCCGTACTCCTGCACCTTGCGGTAGAGCGTTGTAAGGCCGATGCCGAGGCGGCGGGCGGCTTCGGTTTTGTTGCCCTGCGTTTGGTACAGCAGCTGGCGAATGTGGCGGGCTTCCACGGCGCGCAGACTCTGGTCGGTAGGGTCGGCATCGGGGCTGAGGGGCGCGGGCAGGGCGTGGAACTCGTCGGGGAGGTAGCCGGCGGCCAGGGGCTGGTTGGCGGGAGCCAGGATGGCGGCGCGTTCCAGCACATTTTTCAGCTCCCGCACGTTGCCGGGCCACTCGTAGCGTTGCAGCAGCTGCAGGCAGTCGGGCTCCAGGCCGGGCAGGCGTTTACGCAGCTGAGCGGCGAAGTAGTGCAGGAAATGCTCGGCCAGCGCCGGTACGTCGGTGGCGCGGTCCTTGAGCGGCGGCACGTTCAGTGTGAATACGGAGAGGCGGTAGTACAAATCGGGACGAAAACGGCCCTCGGCGGCTTCCTGCTTGAGGTTGCGGTTGGTGGCGGCCACGAGGCGCACGTTCACGCTGGTGGGTTTGGTGTCGCCGAGCTTGGTGAACTGCCGCATTTCCAGCACTCGCAGAAACTTGGCCTGCACGTTCAGCTCCAGCTCCCCGATTTCGTCCAGAAACAAGGTGCCGCCGTTGGCTTCTTCCAGCAGCCCTTTCTTATCGGCCAAGGCCCCCGTGAAAGCACCTTTCTTGTACCCAAACAACTCCGATTCGAGCAAGTCCCGCGGGAAGGCGCTGCAATTGACGGCCACGAACGGCTTAAGCTTGCGGGTGCTGGCTTCGTGAATGGCTTGGGCAAACAGCTCCTTGCCGGCGCCGGTGGGGCCTTCAAGCAGCACGGTGCTGTCGGTGGGCGCCACCTGGCGGGCCAGCTCCTGAGCGCGGTGCAGGGCTGAGGAGCTGCCAATCATGCTCTCGAAACTGTAGCGTTGCGCCATGCGCCGCTCCAATTCGGCCACGCGGCGGCGCAAGCGGGCTTTTTCGGCGGCCCGCTCCACCACTACCACCAGTTGCTGCTCGTAGTCGCCCTTGGTGAGGTAGTCGAACGCGCCCTGCTTCATGGCCCGCACGCCGTCGGGAATGCTGCCAAAGGCCGTGAGCAGCACGATTTCAATATCTGGCGCTTTGGCCTTGAGGCGCGGAATGAGGTCCACGCCGTGGGCGTCGGGCAGCTTCACGTCGGAGAGCACCACCAGCACCTCGTCGGCGTGCTGCTGGAGCAGCTCCAGGCCGCGGGCCGCGTCGGGCGCTTGCAGGGCGGTGTAGCCTTCCAGTTCCAGCACCCGCGCCAGTAGCTGGCGCAGGCGGGCTTCGTCATCAATCAGGAGCAGAGTACCGGAGGGCATTTGAGGGAAACGGTTATGATAAGAGGCAAATGTCTCAATTCTTCATGGACAAGGTATGCATCGCCCAAACCCCAGCTCCGCTTCCGCCTTTTCGCGCCGGAGAGGGCTCATTTTGCGTGAGGGTGCCTAGGCTGCTCATTACGCCCTCAAAAACTCACCGCAATAGAAGAAGTCACGTTGCCGTAGGTGCGGGACGGGGTGGCATCCGCATCGAATAGCTTGCCGGGGCTGCGCAACACCCGGCCTTCCAGCCGCGCTACTACGTGGCTGCTAGGGGCATAATCCAGGTTCAGGGAGCCGCCCGCCACGCGAAAGAGCGGTTCGAAGGCTATGGGTCGGATGGTTTGCACGATGACACCACGCGCTGCCCGGTAATACTCGGCCCGCGCCGTGGCCGACCAACGCTCCGCGAATTGGTAGCGGGCCAGTGCGGCGCCCGCGTGCCACACATCTGCCCGGCGGCCGGGGGCTTGCTGCGCGCCGAGGTCAAACACTACGGCCAGGCTCAGAGCTTGCGTGGGAGTGTAGGTGGCGTAAAAATCGTGGAAGTAGCGGCGCCGGCGCGACGAATCCTGGGGCTGCTCGTTGCCGAAAAACGTACTGCTGTTGAGTAGCAGCTTGCTGGTGGGTTTCCATTGTAGCTGCGTGCCCACAGCTTTGCTGCGGTTGTTGTCGCGCAGGTTTTGCCAGCCGTTCAGCACCAAGGCAGTAGCGGTGAATTTTGGTGAGGCCTCGTACGTGAAGCGCGCCCCGGCTTCGTAGTAGGGCGAATTTTCGGCCATCAGAGAGCGAGTCAGCGTCCAGTTGTCCTTGCTTAGCGCCGACTCAAAGCCAATGTGCGAGGTGAAAATGCCGAGGTCGAGCCAGGTGTTGGCGGTGGGCCGGAATCCGGCGTACGCCTCGTAGAGGTGGCGTAACACTGCGGGCTCGGCGGCATAATTGGCTTCCACATACGTGCCGGCATGCAGTGCCAGGGCTCCTCGGGCATGCTCGTCCTGATAGCGCAGCCCTAGCACGCCGTTGTTGAGCGTAAACTCATTCGCGCGGTTGTGGGAGTACAGAAAAGCCGGGCGGCGCTGGCTCTTACCTGAAAAGTCGTAGCCGTAGTACGCGTCGGCGAAGCCGTACACGGTGAGAGCGGAGGCTTTGGGAGTGGCAGCCGAGTCGGGCAGGGCCGGAGAAACCTGAGCCAGCGCCGACGAAGCGAGCAAAGCCCCCAGGCTACAGAGGGTAAGGAATTTCATGGAAACAAGAACGGAGGGCGCCGCCGTACTGAGCAGGCGCGATGCAAGAAAGTGAGTAGGGAAAGGGCAACAGTACCCAGGCTGCGTTAGCTGTTACGCGCTTTGCCGGATTTCATCTTTCAAGTGCTGCACAAACCGGTTGAATTCCGGCTCGGCTTCTACGTGCGGGTGCCAGGCCAGGCCCATTTCGGCCAGGTTGTACTGGTGGCGGGAGCTGATGGTGGCGCCCGGCAGCAACTGCCCGGTGGCGTCGCGCTCGTAGCCCAGGAGCCAGAGCGTGTCGGCCAGGGCGGTGGTAGTGGCCAGGTCGTGCGAGACGATGACGACGGTGTTCAGCTCGTGCATGGTGGTAACTTCCACGATGATTTTTTTTAGCTCGTCGATCATGGCCACGTCGAGGCCGGAGAAGGGCTCATCCAACAGAATGAGGTGGTCGGAGCACAGAAGCTGCTGCGCGATGGCGGCGCGCTGGCGCTGGCCACCAGAAAGCTGCGCGGGGAATTTCTTACGGTGCGGGGTCAGACAAAAACGCTCCAGGTAGGCTGCTACTTCCTGTTTGGCGGTGTCCGGTGCGTGCTTGCGACTGGCGGCCAGCAGCAGGTTGTCGGCCAAGGTGCGGTGGTTGAACAAGGGGTAGCGCTGCTGCACCAGGCCCACGTCGCCGGGCTGCACGGGGCGCTGCTGCTCGCCTACCTGCACGGCGCCGCTGCTGGGTGCAACCAACCCCGCGATAATGCGGCACAGCACCGATTTGCCAATGCCCGAGCGGCCATAGAAGCCCACCACCTGTCCCTGGCTCATGCCGGGCCGCACAACGTTGAGCACCTGTGCGTTGATGTCGCGCAGCACCAGCTCCCCATTGAACGTCTTGGAAATGTTGTCGAGCGTGAGAACGGGCTCGTGGTGAGAGTAAGGGGCCATGAGAGGTGAAATGGAAAGTTGTAGAGCGGCTGTACGGTTGTAGCGCTCAGCTCCGGCTTGGCGTATCGCTGCTGAGGTTGAACGACAATCGTTCGGGCGGCGCGGACGATGCGCGAAGCTGGAGCTTCGCGCTACACCCATACGCCAGTCTCGGAACTGCCATAGATGACAGCGTCGAAAAGGACGTGCAACAAAATTTTATGTAACATTTTAAATTGTTGCACAAAGATTTGTTGCAAGGCCGACGTGGCGGGTTAGCTCATTCAGCTGTTTTGCGCTTGCGAGAGGGCCGCGTAAGGAAAAAACACGCGGCGCAGCAGGCCAAAAATGTAGTCCTGGGCGGCGCCGGTGGCTAGAATAACCAGCTGAATGGCCAGTACGCCGCTCAGGTGCAGGTAGCGGTTTTGCTTGTAGAGCAGCAGCCCAATGCCGCCTTCCGACTGGTAGAGCGTCTCGACCAGTGTAATCATGGTCCAGATGATGGCGAAATTCTGGCGCACCACCTCCAGCATCAGGTCCAGCTTGCCGAGCACCACTACTTCCCAGAAGCTGCGCCACTCGCCCAGGCCCAGAGTGCGGGCGTGGTCCATTTCCTCTTGTGTGGTCATGAGAATCACACTGGTCATGCCCGTGACGAGGTAGACGGTGGTGGCGAAAATCAGGACGGAGAGCTTGACCTGGTGGCCCGAGCTAAGCAGCAGGGCCATGAAAAAGGTGAGTCCCGTGAGCGTGAGGTAGCGCATCTTGGAAGCCGCGTAGGCCAGGGGCCGGAAGAAGGGTAGCGCCGTGAGGTAGGCAATGAGCAGCGCCAGCCCCGTCGCCACGGCCAAGGACTGAAGCGCTGTCGTCATGCTGGCCCACAGCTCCTGAATCAGCCCCTGCGAAGTGGTCAGGTCGGCCAGGGCGGCTAGCACTTCGCCGAGCGACGGAAAAAGTTGGAGCGGATAGAACAACCAGAGCAGCAGCAGGAGTGAGGCTTGCGCGGCGGCCATCAGCAGCAGCGTGGCGCGCGGCAGCCGGGCATTGGGAATGAATAGGTTTTTCATGTTATTCAATGAGTGGATGAGTGAATGAGTAAATGAGTGGATGAGGATGAAGAATTTCCTAAAGGCCTAGCCTGGCAACTGCTCATTGCCGTTGGTTCCGGTCTGCTCGCTTTTTCGGCGAGCTGAACGGTCGTCGTCAGCTGACGTTGCTCATCTGCCTGGCCGTTGCGATTCCTAATTCAGAATGAACGGGTGGCGCGCCCTTCGACCGTTCAGCCCGCCGAAAAAGCGGGCAGACCGGGCCGCCTATGAATACGTCTTTCATCTTAGCGAATGAGTGGATGGGTGAGCTATTGAAAAGCCGTTGGACGACATTCACTCATCCACTCATTCAATCATTCACCATTAGTTGCCTAGCACGATTTCCACGCGGCGGTTCTTGGCTTTGCCTTGCGGCGTGGCGTTGCTGGCTACCGGCTCGGTGGCGCCGTGGGAGTACACCTGGATGCGGCCCTCAGGGAAGGCGCTGGTGCTTTTCCGGCTCAGCCACTCGCGCACGGCCAGCGCCCGGTCTTCTGAGAGCTGCTGGTTTTTCTGCGTGTCCCCCACGTTGTCGGTGTGGCCGTGCACGGCTACTTTCAGGCGGCCGGCCACTACCAGATCGTCGAAGAGCTGGCGGAGCTGCTGCTCGGCGGCGGGCGTGAAGGTGCTTTGGCCGGTGTTGAACTCGATGTTCCAGGCCCGCTTGCTCACGCTGCGGCGGATTTCGTCATCGGCGGCAAACTGCTGGGTTTCGGCCGGGGCAATGGCCTTGCCTTTGTACTGCGCTTGCAGCTTCTTGAGCAGGCTCAGGTCCAGCATCTGGTCCAGGGGTACGTAGCTGGGCAGCTCCTTGGGATAGAGGCGGTGCTGCACGTCGCCGAAGGTTTTGTAAACGGACGCGTAGATGTTGGTGCCGCCGTTGTCGAGGCCGAACAGGGTCAGGTTGTCGGCGAAGTTGAAGGCCTTGCTGCCGCCCAACTCCACTACTTCGCCGTTGCGGTCGGCCTCGCTCACGCCTTTGTAATAGCGCAGCCAGTAGGCGCCCGGCTTGTCCTTGTCGCCGTACACGGCGGCCGAAATATCGGCGGCGCGCTGCAAGGCTTCGGGGTGGCTTTTCACTTGGTCGCCGGCCACGGCAAAGGCCGTCATCAGGCTTTCCACTTCTTTCTGGTGAGCGTCGTACCAGCGCTTGGTCGTCACCATGATGTTGGGCATCTGGTTGGAGTAGTCCTTGGTGGACACGATGTTGACGAGGCCGCCTTTCTGCTTGGCAATGTTCACGTCGCCGGGCGTCCAGGTGGCTACGGCGTCGGCCACCACATCCACCGTTACGCCGGTGTTTTTGCCGTTCACCACTTTGGTGCGCTGCTCCGGCTTGCCGAGGATGTATTTCTCGGCCGCTACCAGGAAGTCCGACGCCGCCATGAAGTTTACCGCCTCGGGGTCGTAGGTCGTCTCGTCGGGGTTGACTTTGAGGCCGTTGTCGGCGCACCATTTCAGGGCAATGTTCTGGTCGCCGTCGCGCAGGTAGCAGGCCACGGTTTTGCCCAGGGCCAGCTTGGGGTTGTCGAGCCACTCTTTCGGGCCCATCAGCTTGTCTTCACCAAACGACTTGCCCACGCTGTAGGGAATGATTTGCAGGCCGGTGCCCGCCTTTTCCAACTGCGCCTGCACCACCGAGAAAGCCGGCAGGCCGTCGCCCATGATGCTGACCAGCAGGCCGGGCGTTTCTGGGTTTTGTTGCAAGTCGAGGGCGTTTTTTACGAGGTCGGCCTGCATTTTGGCCACATCGTCCTGGCGCACGATCTGCAAGTCGAGGCCGTTGGCGGCCAAGCTGGAGCCGGCTGTGGTGCGGGGGCCGCCGTTGGCGAGCATGCCCGCCATCTGCGAGTTCCAGGCCATTACTTCCCATACGATGGGCGTGCCTTTTTCGGTGGGCGTGCTGCCCGGCAGCGGGGCCAGCGGCACCGCCACGTTGGTACGCGAGCCGCTGGCCGTGGCCGGCAGCTCAATGGAGTTCAGCAGCACCGATTCGGTGGCTACTTTCTTGAACACAATGCCGCTCGACACCAGCTTGTTGATGCCGAAGTACAGCAGCGCCACGATGAGGGCGCCAATTACAATTTTACCGCGAGTGGTCATGGTATTGAAAAGGAGAGATGTTGAAAAGGAAAGGGGCCCGTGTCCGGTGTCCCAGGGCTGAAGCCCTGGGCTAGTCAGCGGTCAGCGGGTGGCTGGGGCAGATGGAAGGCGTTCTGTAGCCCAGGGGGCTACAGCCCTGGGTCGGCTGAACCATCCGGGCAGGCTATGTGAGCCGCTCCATAGCCCAGGGCTTCAGCCCTGGGACAATGGCACGTTGGGATACCGGGACGCTAGGCCGATTAGAAGCCGGCGAGTGCAAGGCGGCACGTAAAGCCGTGGTCAGCAAAAGGCTAATCAAGCAAATTAGAATAGGCATCGTTCGTGGCTTTGGCGGTGGCGGCGGGCGTGAGGCTGCTCATCGGTTTGGAGTCGAGCAGGGCGTTGAATTCGCCTTTCTGGTACTTCTCCAGCAGGCGCTGGCCTTTCTCGCTCATCACGCCATTCTGGATGTCCATTTCCTTCACGAACTCCTGGCTGTAGCGCATGGCCTGCTTGATCTGGCCGAGCTGCTGGGCCATGTCCTGGGCCACGCGGTCGGTGGCCAGGTCGAAGAAGTACTTCTTGTCGGGGTCGCCGCGCAGAATGTTCATGGCGGCGCGCATGCCGGAGCTGGTGCGCTTCACCAGGGCGTATTCGTCTTTGAGCAGGTTCACCTTGAACTTGCTGTTGTCGATCTGGCGCAGGGCGGCTTTGAGAATCTGGCGCATCACCAGGCTCACGTTGGCCGTGGTGGTGGCCATGGGTTGCAGGCGCTGGTTGTACTCTTCGAGCTGCGCGGCGCGCGAGGCGTAGGAAGCGGCCATGTCGGTTTCCTGCTGGCGGGTGGCTGAATCGGCCAGGGCCAGGTATTCGCGCATCTGCTCGTGGTTGGCTTCCAGCTTGCGCTTCACCAGCTCGTGGGCCCCTTCGATGTGGCCCACTTCCTCCTCCATCTTGCGGGCTTCCTGGCTGGTGCTTCGGATGTAATCCTCCATGATGCCAATGGGGTCGGTGTTGACGAAGATGCCCGCCGCCGTCCGGAAAATCCGCTGCCCCGCGTACCACAGTCCCGCCTTGATGCGCTTGTTCGTAGCCAGCAGAAACAGCCCAAACAGCACGCCCAGGCCTATGCCCAGCTTCACGGTATCGAACACGACGTCGACCAGGAACGGCACGATGATGCCCCAGCTATACACGCCAGCGGCCACCATGCCCGCCAGAAAAAACCAGCCGGCTACCTTTTCCGGCTGCTGCCACTTAGGCAGCTTATCCGCCAAACCAGGCTGTGAATCAGAAGTAAGTAGCGAGTTCATGTTGTTAGGTTTTTAAGTGACAGGTTGTGGGTGACAGGGGATTAGGGGAGTAGGTATTGTGCGGGGAATGGGAGTAAGGGAGTCAAGAAGCGAGTGCCGTTTAGGGCATAGCTGGATACCGCCTCACGTGTCACTTGTCACCTCCTCACCCAAAACCTGTCACCTCAGTAGAAAAGACTGAGCGGCTTGGCGGTGGGCTTGCAGTTCGGCGGTGGCAGCGGCGTTGGCTAGCTCGTAGGAAGCCAATGCCGTGCTGGCCTTTTGGTGCTGCTCCTGGAGCTGTTGGCGCGTGTCGAGGAGCTGTTGCTGCTTGTCTTCGAGCTGGCGGGTAAGTTGCGCTAGCTCGGTTTGGAGCTGCTGTTCCTGTTGTTGCAGTTGTACCAGGGCGCTGGGCGCCACGTTCGGAATGCGGATTTCGCCTAGCTTCTCGCGGTGGCGTTCCAGCACGTGGTTGCGGTCGGCGAGCAGCTTGTGCTCGAACTGTTCCGCCGAGGTTAGCAGGGCCGGTAGGTCCAGACTGGTGAGGGCGGAGAAGGCGTTGAAGGCCGTCTGGTACAGAATGGGCCCACTCAGGCCGCTGGCCGCCATGCTTTTCACCATTTTGGTGTAGGCCACGAAGTCTTTACCGTCGCCGGCCAGCAGCTGCTGGATATGGTCGAGGTGGCGCTGCTCGGGCTGGGTAACCAAGGGAGTCGCCGGGCTAAAGGGTGCCGGAACCGGGTTGGAAGGAGCCGGCTGGGTTCCCGGCAAGGGCCTGGCCACTGGGGCCTCCGAAGCAGCCGGCGCGGCACTTTCCTCTACGAAGAAGTCTTTGGCCGCTTTGGCAAGATGGTCGAAAATAGGCATGGGCGAAGGCAGTGTGGTAATGGGGATGCCAGGCCTATTGCCAAGCCAATGCCGCTCCTCGCCTTTAAATCTGAAATAATTTGTAAAGTGTTGGTATACAGAAAATAGAAATAAAATAGCCCATCAGATACTTGATCTGACGGGCCAGCAAAGCCTACCGTTTTGAAAAGGTTATTTCCGTATTGGTAGGATAGTAAGTAAAGTTTGAAGCAGACTTGCTCCGGTCTGCTGGCTTTTTCGCCAGCTGATCGGTCGCCGCCGGCACGATTCAGTCAGGTATTAGAACTGTGGCGCTGTGTATATAGATCAGCTGTGGAGTCAGAGTCTAATTAACCTACGTTACGCAACAACCGCATAGCGGCGACAGGTTTGTAACCCAAGTTGGTTCGGGGTAGCGCCGCATAGCGGTGCCAGAGACGCCCACTAATCTGGCACCGCTATGCGGCGCGGGGTCGTTCTAGGCTGGGTATTCTACAAGCCTTCAACCGCTATGCGGCTAGTCCACAACGTGGGGTAACTACCCAATACTTACGTCTCACTACTTGAACCTACGTCAGAAGACGTCGACCCATCAGCCCGCTGAAAAAAGCGGGCAGACGGGCAGGCATCAGCAAGAGGCGAGTAGCGCCTACCCCTCTGCGGGGTTACGGCCGTCCCAGGTTCCTTCGGTGCGCAGCACTCGAAACCGCGCAAATAGCTCCTCGCCGTACCACTGCTCCTGCCGCGTAAACCGAATGACCTCCTTGTGCTTTTCGCTGCGGTAGGCGTACTGCTGCATGGCCTGTGCCGATTCCCACAGACTGAACGTGGCTTGCCGCACCACCGGCAGTTCGCCCAGTCCAATAGCAGCCCGCACACCCGGCGCTTCCGCTATGGTGGCGCTGGTGGGCGCTACGTAGCGCCAGAAGCGGGGCGTTTTCTGCCAGCGAATAGAAGCGCGCGTCAGCACGGCCACGGGTCCATCTGCGGCCGCTTCTTCGGTGGCGTAAGCAAACGGATTCGTTCCATCCCACAGTCCGTGCGACTTCAGCGGAGCCAGCCACGCCGTCCATACTTCTTTCGTCTGGGTCTGGTATTGCTGCCAGAGTGGATGGCTCTCAAAAAAGGCCTGCGCCGCATCCTCCGATTCCCACACCGCCATCAACCCATACCGGTATAGATTTGGCCAGGCGCCGAAGCCACCGGCGCCGCTGCCCAGCAGCTTCTGGAAGCGCAGGCCCGCTACCTGCTGCAAAGGCCGTTGCGCAGTGCCCATCTGGGCCAGCCCCCAACGCGCAGTGCCGGGCCGGAGGGTGAGAATAGAAAGAGTGGTGAGCAAGTGTGAGAATGAGGAATTAGGAATGAAGAATTATTGCTGCGACTTTCCGGTCAGTTTACGGCTGTCGTTCCGAGCAGAGCGAGGAATCTGGGGTATTATAAGGGGTATCTCAGATTCCTCGCTCTGCTCGGAACGACAGCCGTATTTGCGTATAAGAACTGCTGTACGTGTATCTCAGCGAGAACCTGCATCAATACGCAGCAAACAACGAAACAACAAAAAAGGGCCGGAACAGTGTCCGGCCCTTTTAAAATGAGTGGGCTTAGTGCCCGTTACAGGTTCACCTTGGCGTGTTCGTCGCCGGTGGGCTGGTACCGCTCGCCGGTCGTTACGGCCTTCACGTAGCCGAAAGCCCGTACCAGCACGTTGCTGGGCTGGTCCCAGTATTCGCCCCGGTCGATGCTGATGCGGAGCAGGGCAATGTTGGGGTCTTCGGGGCCTTTCGGGAACCAGGCGCGCAGGCCTTCCGACCATAGCTCCTTGATCTTGTTCTGATCGGTGAGGATGGCGGCCGTGCCCGAAATGGATACGTACAGGTTATCGTCGGGCTTGGAGTAGCCAAGGTTTACGTTCTGGTCTTGGCGCACCTCGAAGATCTTGGCCGAATCCTTCTCCGTGAAAAACCACAGGATACCGTCGTTTTCCGGCTTGTGCGTGTACATGGGCCGGCTGTGCAGGCCACCATCGGTATCGGCGGTGGTCAGCATGGCAATCTTGATGTCCTTGATTCTATCAATCAGCTTGGTCACGTCGTGACTTACGGCAACTTGCTCAGCCATATTCGTAGGGGTTTGGTGGTGTAGAAATCGTAGCAGAAGATACGACAGGACGGCTTGAAAGTTCAGCTGCTGAATTTTTGCCGTACTTCCGGACTCGCATGAACTTCCTCGCCCACCTGCTGCTCTCCGGCCTACCCACGGCCCCCAACTACGCCGATGTGGTGGTCGGCAACTTCGCGGCCGAAGCTGTGCGGGGCCGAGCCGGACTGCTGGCCTATCCGGCCGCCGTGCAGCGCGGTATCCAATTGCACCGCTTCATCGATTCCTTTACCGATGCCCACCCCGTCGTGCGCCGCACCACTGCCCGCCTGCGCGCCGCCGGCCTCGGCAAGTGGGCCGGGGTAGTGTCCGACATGGGTTACGACCACCTGCTGGCCCGCGACTTCGCCCGCTACCACTACGACGCCACCGAGCCACTGCCTGCCTTCACCCACCGCCTGTACGAGCTGCTGCACCGACGCCGCCAGGAGCTGCCGGAGCAACTGCAACACATGCTCCACTACATGCGCCGCGACGACTGGCTCAGCGGCTACGCCCACCCCGAAGGCCTGCACCGCGCCCTAACCGGCCTCAGCCGCCGCGTCCCCGCCGCCAGCGTGCTAGCCACGGGGGCCACCGCGTTTCTGGCTGAGTTGCCCGCCTACGAGGCGGATTTTCGCGAGTTCTGGCCGGAGTTGCAGGCAGCGGTGGGGGAGTTTATAACTGATGGAGAGAAATAAAAAAGAGGCTCCAGGGCCTCTTTTTTATTGTTGATGAATGTATCCTAAAGCCTGAAGATGAAAGCTAGGGCTTAGAATTTACTTATCAAGGTTGCCGAGTTTGTCTAAAATCAAATCCAGCTTGCCGTCCATGCTAGTTTGCTGCGCTTGAATACCAGATTGCTGAATTTGCATTTCGGTAAGTTGTCCTTTCATGTTGGACTGGTCAGCTTTCACTTCACCAAATTGCTCTCTCATTTCACCAAGCTGCGCTTTCATTTCAGCCTGTTCGCGCAGCAAAAAGCTAAAGTTGTCGCTGTGCTGGCTCACAATGGTGAGCAACTGGCCCGTGTTGGTTGTGAGTTAATGGAGAAGGTTCGTGTGCTGTTGCAGGAGATTCGTGTGCTGTTTGAGCTGGGCCGTGTGCCGGTCCAGAATAGCCAGGGCTTCAGATAGCATAGGTTCTAATTGGTCGAGGCGCTCGTCAGGTGTCATAGGGGTAAGGAAAAAATACTGTGCTAAAGCGGAGTGTTCAAAAATACGGGAATAAAAATGGGGCCGCAAAGCCCCGTTTTTATTGCTGATAAAGAGTTCTACGAGTGCTGATGCCCGCCTTCGCCGTGTACGTGGCCGTGGTCCAGCTCTTCCTGGGTGGCTTCGCGCACATCGGCTACTTTGCCGTCGAAGTGCATCACCATGCCGGCTAGGGGGTGGTTGAAGTCCATTTTTACGGCCTCTTCACCAATTTCTACCACTTTGCCCTGCATGTGGTGGCCCTGGTTGTCGGCCATGGGCAGGAAGTTGCCGACTTGCAGCATCTCGTTGTCTATCTGCCCGTCAACTTCGAAGACGTTCTTGGGAATATCAACCACGGCTTGCTGGTCGTAGTCGCCGTAGGCTTGCTCGGGGGTGAGGCTGAAGCTGAACGCGTCGCCAGCCTGCTTGCCATCGAGCTGACGCTCAAACTCCTCGGGCAGTCCGCTCTGGCCGAACAGGAACACCATCGGGGCATCTTCCTCGGCCGATTCCACGAGGACTTTCTCTTGGTTTTCGTCGGTTACGCTCAGGTCGTAGGTGATGGTAACGACTTTGTTTTCGCTGATCTGGGCCATACTGCGGGTGGACGAGGGCGTCCGGGGCTGGGGTGAAAAATGATTTGGAGCGGCTAGTTACGGAAATGACCCGTAATTCCAGGCGCTATAAGGCTGATACTCCACTTTACGCGGCCAGGTTGAGGTAGGTAAAATTTTGGCATCCACTTATGGCGTCAACGTCCGGCCACACTCCGCAGCCAGAGAGAATGTAGGGCAGAAATCCGTTCCGCGCACGAGCGAAGCGAGTATCCGGGGCCGCGCCATGCAGGGCTCCTGACCTGTAGCGCGAAGCTCCGGCTTCGCGCACGAGCAAAGCGAGTTCCTACGCGGCCGGGGCCAGTGGCGCGGAGCCAATCGTGCAATGATGCGCGAAGCTGGAGCTTCGCGCTACAAGGTCGTGTGGTCCCGGATACTCGCTTCGCTCGTGCGCGGAACGAATTTCCGCGCTACAGCCGCTGAACAAACAAGCCCACGGCTACTTCTCGTCCGTCCAGATAGCGACGAAGGGCTCCTCTTCGCTCACGCGGTAGGCGCGGCGCATGACGTTGGTATTGGCTTCGAGGGCGATGTTGCCGTCTTTGTCGATGGCGATGAAGCCTTTGTCGCCTTGCAGGTCTTCGTCGCGCAGGGTGAGGGCTTGGCGGCAGGCTTCGGGCGCGCTGAGGCCCTGGTACTTGACGAGGGCGTAGACTTCATGAGCCAAGGCGCCGCGCATGATTACCTCGCCGTCGCCGGTGCAGGACACGGCGCAGGCTTCGTTGGTGGCGTAGGAGCCGCCACCTAGTATGGGGCTGTCGCCCACGCGGCCTTTGGCTTGGCCTTCGATGCCGCCGGTGCTGGTGGCTACGGCCAGGTTGCCGTTCTGGTCCAGCGCCACGGCGCCCACAGTGTCTTTCTGCGGCCCCTTCTGCTGCTCCTGCACGATTTCCAGCCACTCCTGGCGGGTTTTCTCCGTTTCGAAATAATGCACCGCTTCCAGGGGCTGACCGTGTTGCAAGGCAAATTCCAGCGCCCCATCGCTCGACAGATACACGTGCTCGGACTTCTCCAGGATAAGCCGGGCCAAGCTGATTGGGTTCTTTGCATACCGTACACTGTTGACGGCCCCGGCCCGGAGCGTGCGGCCATCCATGATAGAAGCGTCCATCTGCACTTCGCCCTGGAGGTTGAGGCTGCTGCCGCGGCCGGCGTTGAAATGCTCGTTGTTTTCGAGGCTGCACACGGCGGCCTCTACGGCATCGAGGGCGCTGCCGCCACGGTGCAGGATGTCCCAGCCGGCGTCGAGGGCCTGGCGCAGACCTTCGCGCAGAGCGGCTTCTAGTTCGGGGGTGATTTTGGCCGGGTCCATCGTGACGGCTCCACCGTGGAGTACAATAGCGTAGTTGCTCATGCGTAGCTAGGTTACTGACGCGCCAAAGTAGGCGCTAGAGGTAGCTGACGTACGCACGAAAAAAAGCTCCGTTCGCGCGAACGGGGCTTTTCAGTATAAGTACGCGACTAGGATAAATACCTACCGTTGCCGTCGTGCCACCGGGCGGGCGGCTTTGGGCCGCCCGTCCGGTTGTCGTTAGAACAAGGTCGGCGCAACATCAGCATGCTTCTACCGGGCGGCTTAAAGCCGCCTGCCCGGTTCGTTCTACTGCATTTCCCAGGCGGTGCGGTAGGCGCCGATGCGCTCCACGTAATCGAGGAAGGCTTTGTAGAAAGGGTGGCCGCCGAGGGTGCTGGAGTCGCCGACGATGAGCAGCTTGCGGCGGGCGCGGGTCATGCCCACGTTCATGCGGCGGATGTCAGAGAGGAAGCCGATGTCGCCCTGGGCGTTGCTGCGCGTCATCGTGATGCAGATAATATCGCGCTCCTGGCCCTGAAACGCGTCCACGGTGCCGATGCTGAGCATGCGGTGTTCTAGCAGGCCCATCAGCTCGTCGTTGCTTTCCACAGCGTCTTTGAGGTAGTTGATCTGGGCGCGGTAGGGCGCAATGACGCCGATGGTCAGCAGGTCGGTTTCGTGGTCGGCGGCATCGTAGGGTTCCAGCAGCTGAGCCAGGCGTCGGAGCAGCAAGTCGGCTTCCTCGGGGTTGGCAATGGAGCGGCTTTCCTCGATGCCCAGCTCCTGAAAGCCGAAGCCCGCCGTATCCAGAAACTCCACGGCCTGGTCGGGCGCGAAGCGGATGTCGTAGTCGGGCAGGTCGGCGTGGGCCACGGTGGGCGCGGCCAGGAGCTTGCCATCGTAGAACTGCTCCGAGCTGAATTCCATGATCTGCTCGTGCATGCGGTACTGCACCTGCAACATGCGGGCCGTGTCGGGCTGGCGGCGGATGCACTTCTCGAACAGCGTTTCGCGCAGCGCCCCGGCTTTCTCGCTTTTCACGGTGGGCGGCAGCTGCTGGTGGTCGCCGGCCAGCACCACGCGGTTGGCCTTGGTAATCGGAATCCAGCAGCCGGGCTCCAGGGCCTGGGCGGCCTCGTCGATGAACACGGTTTCGTAGGTGAGATGGCGAATGGCGCGGTTGCCGGCGCCCACCAGCGTGCACGTAATCACCTGCACCTGCTCCAGCAGATCCTCCGTGATATAGCGTTCCAACTGGTCCGACTCCTGCAACATCTGGTGAGCCTGCTCCTTGAGCTGGCGGCGCTCCTCCCGTTCCTCCCAGCCGAAGTGGCGCTTGAATTTGCCGGCCATCTCGCGGTATTGCTCGGCCGTCTGGCGCATGCTTTTCAGCTCGGCGTAGCTCTTGTGGCTCATGATCTGAGCGTCGAGCGTGTGTTGCAGCAGCAGGTCCGACACGCGCGAAGGGTTGCCCATGCGAATCACGTTCACGCCGCGCTCAGCCAGCTTTTCGGTGAGCAGGTCCACGGCCGTGTTGCTGGGCGCGCACACCAGCACGCGCCGCTCGCGCCGGATGGTTTCCAGAATGGCCTGCACCAGCGTGGTGGTTTTGCCGGTGCCGGGCGGGCCGTGCACGATGGCCACGTCCTGGGCGGCCAGTACGTGCCGCACGGCCGCCAGCTGCGACTCGTTGAGCGGGCTAGGGTAGTAGAGCGTGGCTTCCGACTCAGGCTTGAAGCGGGCGGGGCGGGCACCCAGCAGCACGTCGCGCAGCTCGGCCAGGCGCGAGTCGAAGGCGCCCATCACCTTGCCCAGGGCGTACTCCATCTCGCGGTAGCTCACCTCGTCGAAGGTCAGGTCCACGCCCAGCTTGCCCTCGTCCACCCAGTCGGGCAGGTCTTCCTTGGTGGTGGCGAGCAGGATTTTATTGCGCTTCACGCTCGTGATGACGCCATTAAGCGTGGGTCGGTCGGCGCCGGCGCGACCGGGGATATTGCCGAAGAGGGCAGCGTTTTTGCCCACCTGAAACAGGTGGAGGCCATTTTGGGAGGCTGGGCGTTCCAGCTCAATCACCAGCTTACCGCCGAAGCCAATGTCTTCCTTGGTGATCTTGACGGGGTACCAGGTAAGGCCCCGCTGCTGCCGCTCGGCAATGGAAGCCTTGGCGCTCTTGATTTTGAATTGCTCCAGGTCTTCCTGCTGCTCTAGTTTCAGCAGGGCCTGGACCTTGCGCAGCTCTTTTTCCAGCGCGTAAGGGTCGGTATAAGTGGTGTGTTCAGCCAACAGAAGGAGTAGTTGAGATTCGCTGATAACAACGAATCCGACAAAAGGGTGGCCGAAGGTCGGGGAGAATTTTGGAATGGGCTATTGCTGGGCACGAGCCAGGCGGCCCCGCATTGTCACTGCTTGTGCCGGCCGTTCCTCCAGACTCTCCACGCCATAGGCTCGCGGCGCCACCACAGCTGCCGGGTAGGCGTTGGCCGACAAACTCATCGAGCGCACCCGAACAGATGGTGCCAACCACGCCAAAGCCACGGCCTGATCTACCTAACGGTTTTTCAGATTATGTAAAAAACCGTTGGGTGAGTGAAGACCTAACACTTTTTAGCTTCATTGAAAAAAAGTGTTAGGTAGGCAGTGACCTAACAGTTTTCAAGTCGTGTAAAAAAGTGTTAGGTCGCTGCTGCTCCCCAGTAGGCAAGGGTGCGTTCTGACAGAACCGATGTCTGGCACCCCTCTCCCGGAGGATTCCGCGCATCAAGCGGCGTGGGACGGGGGTGGGGTGGACGTCTTAGTCGCTGCCAAAATATTGCCGCCAAGCTTCTTCCAGGCGGGTGCTACTCAGCTGTGAATCTACCAGGCCGGGGGCGCCCACGCACCAGCTGCCACACAAGGCGCCGTATTGCAGGCATTTCTGTGGGATTTCCTGGCGTAGAAAGCCGTAGAGGAAGCCAGCGAAAAAGTTGTCGCCGGCGCCATTGCTGTCCACTACCATGGGGGCAGGCACGGCGGCTTGTTCCAGCCACTGGCCCTCGGCGGTGAGCAGGGTGGCCCCCGCCGCGCCGTGGGTACACACGACGAGACGCTTACCCGCCGCCCGCAACTGCTGCATGACTGGTCGGTAATCGGGCAGGTTGTCGGAGCTGAGGTGGATGTACTGGGCGGCCTCGATGAAGGGCTGGTGGTAGGAATTGTGCCCGTCGTAGTCGTGCAGGTCGGTCCAGATGGGGTGCGGGTAGTTGCGCAGCAGCGGGATGAACTGCTGGCAGTAGCTAATGATGTTCAGCACCAGGCACTCACTGTTCTGGATGAGGCCCGCTACCTCGGCGTGGTCGAAGGCCAGTTCGGGCGAGGACTGCGTAATAAACAGCGAAATGCGCCGGCCCTGCGCATCCATCAGGTTGATGTGGCGCTCGGTGCCGGCCGGGTCCAGCACGTAGTGGGCCGTTACGCCCTGCGCCCGCAAATCGGCCACGATGTGGCGGCCATACGTATCGTCGCCTACGGCCGAAAATAGGGTAGTGGGCAGGCCCAGCTTCGTCAAAGCCAAGGCTTTGCCGGCACCAGTCGAGCCAGTGCCTTCGTGAAAAGGAGCCTGGTGGATGGTCTGCGGCCGTGGAGCTGGCAGCTCGGGCAAGCTAACAATATGGTCGAAGGTGGTGCCTCCTAAGATGAGCGTGCGCAACACAGGAAGGAATGAAAAGCTAGTGAAAGCAGAATAGGCAAGGACGGCCTACAGCAGTTTTATGGCAGTGTCCTTTCACTCACTAGCCCAGGGTTTAAACCCTGGGCTACGGAGCGTGCTTGGTCAATACCTTGTTCTTGAAACCGCTGTAAATCAGCGCAGCTCCCACACCAAAGCCGTATACGCCGGTAGGGTGGCCGTTTGCAGGTTTGGCACCACGGCATCCGTCAATACATCTTGCGCCGAGGTGTAGCCCTGTAGGCGTTCCGCGAAACGATTCAACTGTACCGTTTTCGCGGCTGCGTTGCAGTTCAGCATCACCAGCACGGTGTGGCCCTGGGCATCGTGCCGGAAGTAAGTGTACACGCCGTCTTCGGGCACAAAGTGGGTGAGCTGGCCGGTGTGGAGCACCGGGTGGGTTTTGCGGTAGTTGGCCAGCTTGCGCACGTACTCGTGCACCTCCTGCTGAACCGGCGTGCGCCCGGCGGCCGTGAAGGCATTGCGCGGGTCGCTGGGCCAGCCGCCGGGGAAGTCGGACCGCAGTAGCCCGTCGGGCCTGCTGAAGTTCTTCATGAGCACCTCGGTGCCGTAGTACAGTTGCGGAATGCCGCGCTCGGTCAGGAGCCAGGCCAGGGCCATTTTCTGCTTGCGCACATCCTCGCCCAGCACCGAAAACACCCGGTCCACGTCGTGATTGTCCAGGAAAATGACGTTGCGGCTGGCGTCTTCGTACATCCAGTCGCCCTGCACGGCGTAGTAGAGCTTGGACACGCCCTCGGCGAAACCGGCGGGCTTGGTTAGGCTTTCGAGCAAGGCCTGGCGCAGAATGAAGTCGATGGCGCCGGGCAGGTTGCTTTTGAAGCCGTTAACGGGCGGAAACACGTTGCGGGTCCAGAAGGCCTGCTGGGCTACGCCTTCGGCCTCCTGCATCCAGGTTTCGCCAAACATGCCCAGCTGCGGATACTCCTCCAGAATGGCCCGGCCCCACTGCATCAGAAACGTGGGGTCGGAGTAGGTATAGGTGTCCACGCGGTAGCCGTCGACGCCAGTATATTCCACCCACCACAGGAAGTTCTGGATGAGGTAGGTGGCTACCAGCGGGTTTTCCTGGGCCGGGTCGGGCATGGTGGTGTCGAACCAGGTGGTGCTGAATATTTTGCGGTCCAGCGCCGAGCCGTGCGGGTCGTTCACGGTGCCGTTGCGGTAGTTGCCCCGCGTGAAGGTGGGCCACTGGTGAAACCAGTCTTTGGCGGGCTGGTCGAGCCAGAGGTGATGGAAGCTGCCGATGTGGTTGAGCACCACGTCGTGCACCACCTTGAGGCCCTGCTGGTGGGCGCGCTGCACGAAGCGCACGTAGTCCTCGTTGCTGCCGTAGTGCGGATCGATGGCGTAGAAATCGGTGAGGGCGTAGCCGTGGTAGCCCGCCTTGGGCATGTTGTTGTCGACCACCGGCGTGGGCCAGATGGCCGTCACGCCCAGCTCTTTCAGATAATCGAAGTGCTGCTCAATGCCCTTTAGGTCGCCGCCGTGCCGGGCGTACATGGAGTCGCGGGCTATGCCGGGAGCCCGGTTGCCCTTCACTACATCATTGGTCGGGTCGCCGTTGGCAAACCGGTCGGGCATGAGCAGATAAATGAAGTCGGCGCTGCTGATGCCCTGCACCTTGGACTTGTCGCCGGGCGTGGTGCGCGCCCGCAGCTCGTAGGCGTAGGTGGCCTTCTGCTTGCCCTTAAACTCCAGCCGCAGCTTGCCGGGCTTAGCGGCGGGGCTGATGGTGAAGTTGACGAGGAGGTAGTTGGGGCTTTCGAGCCGCTGAAAGCCGTCCAGCGTCACGCCGGGGTAGCGGGCCAGGGTCACCTGGCTGCTGGCCAGCCCCGGCCCGTGCACCAGCAGTTGCAGCTTGGGGTTTTTCATGCCCACCCACCAGAAGGTCGGGTCGATGCGCTGGATGGACGGGTTGCCGGACCCGGCGGCGGGGGCGGTAGCCGTGGCAGGAAGGCGGCTGCCGACGAGAAGCAGCACGAGGAGCAGTTTGGCAAACGACATGGGAAGAGAAAAGCAGCGCGGCACCAGTGGCCGCCGGGTGGGAGAAATAGGGCGTCCCGCCCCGGCAGACCGAAACCCGGCCGAGGTGGGCTGGCAAACCTAGTCTTCTGCCTTACGAGCCGCGCCCCACTTTTCAAAGTCGGCCCTTTCTGGTTGAGGTGGTGTATCAAGTTGTTGTATATAAGATACTTATAGCTGTATAGAGCTGGTGCGTTTTTCCGAAAGTGGTACTTCGGTGCCTGGCACCTTTAGCAGCAATGATGAGGAACAGGGACCCATGCCCGCCGGGCATATACTTGTAGCAGGATGTCCACACGCCAGCCCGCTTGGAAGCCCCGGAGGGGCGGCATATCGGTAGTCCCTAATTGAATAGTTATTCCCAAGCCCCGTAGGGGCGACACTCAGCGACTGGTGTCGCCCCTACGGGGCTGTACAATGGAATGTGCCTAGTATTTCTACCGATATGTCGCCCCGCTGGCAGGGCTTCCGCACCAAAAGTGAGTCGTAGTTTTAGGCCATGAGTATTTTAAC